>DASUAD010000238.1:0-3897 GCA_035763965.1 Thermoanaerobaculia bacterium
CCGCAAGGCGCTCAGGGCTGAACCCGGCTCTCCGGTCGCGAACTCTGCTCTCTGGAGCGCCTACTACAACCGAAGAATGTACAAGGAGGCGCTGGCCCAGGACCGGGCGTTTTATGCCGACGATCGCGAGATGAAGGAGGCGCTCGAGCGGGGCTACGCGGAGCACGGCTACGAAGGCGCGATGAGGCGATCCGCGGCAACATTGTCCGCGCGCTTCCGCCGGACCTACGCGCTCCCCACCGAGATCTCCCGTCTGTACATGGCTGCCGGCGACCGGGACCGAGCTCTCGAGTGGCTCGAGAAGGGCTATGAGGAGCGCGATCCCAACATGCCTTATCTCGGCCTGCCCGAATACGACGGTTTGCGCTCCGACCCGCGTTTCCGGGAATTGCTGCGCCGGATGAAGCTCCCGACCTGAACACGTCGCGGTCGTTCGATCGCGGCGGTTAAAATGCCGCCGTGACCGGCATCCGCACTGCGGAAATTCTCGATCGCGCCCTCGCAGGGCAGCGCCTCTCCTCGGCGGACGCGGTCGCGCTCTTGGAAGAGGGGGACCTCCTCGCCCTCGGGGCCGCCGCCAGCGAGGTCCGCAACTGCAAGAACGACCCGGGGATCGCGACCTACATCGTCGACCGAAACATCAACTACACGAACGTCTGCGTCTACCGGTGCCAGTTCTGCGCGTTCTACCGGCCGGACTCGAAGCACGCCGAGGCCTACGTCCTCTCCTTCGACGAGATCGGCCGGAAGATCCAGGAGACGGTCGACCTCGGCGGCACTGGAGTCCTTCTCCAGGGCGGGGTGCACGCGGAGCTCCCGTTCTCCTTCTACGAGGAGATGTTCCGGTTCATCCGGACGAACTTCCCGACCGTCCATCTCCACGCTCTCTCCGCGCCCGAGGTCTACTTCCTCAAGAAAATCACGAAGTGGCCGATGCGCGACGTCATCGCGAGGCTGCGCGACGCCGGCCTCCAGTCGATCCCGGGCGGCGGCGCCGAAATCCTCGAGGACTCGGTGAGGAAGCGCGTCTGGTCGTTGACGAAGGCGCCCACGGCGAAGTGGGTGGACGTCCATGAAACCGCTCACCAGCTCGGGATGCGGACGACCGCGACGATGATGTTCGGGATCGGCGAGACGTACGAGCAGAGGGTGGAGCACTTCCGTGTCGTCCGCGACCTCCAGGACCGCACCGGCGGGTTCACGGCCTGGATCCCGTGGACGTTCGTCGAGGAGAACACGGCGCTCGACGGCAAGGTCGAAACGGCCGGGGGATTCGAGTACCTGAAGACGCTCGCCGTGTCGCGCCTGTACCTCGATAACGTTCGCCACGTCCAGGGCTCGTGGGTGACGCAGGGTCCCAAGATCGGCCAGACGTCGCTCGCCTTCGGCGCCGACGACCTCGGGTCGATCATGATCGAGGAGAACGTCGTCTACGCGGCCGGCGCCCGGAATCGGATGACGCAGCCCGAAATGAGGCGGCTCATCCACGATGCGGGCTACGAGCCGGTTCAGCGGCGGACGCTCTACGACGCCTGCAGGGACGCGTGCTGCCGGGCGCCGATTCCGGTCCCGAAGGCGAGAACGGCGACCGCAGCTCCCGGCACCCTGCCGGTCCTCGACAGTTCGGTCGCGTCGGCCTGACGTTTCGAGCTCGGCACGTTCGCACCTTGACCCGCGACGCGCTCGGGCGGCCGCCAGGAGAACAGGGGGACGCCTCGGGAGGTCCGGTCCGGAGCTTCGACGACTGGGTCCGGTCGCACGCCGACTTCGCCGCCCTCCTCGTCGTCGCGTTGGGCTTCGCGGCGCGGCTTCTCACGGCCCGTCGGTCGTTCGTGATCAGCGACGAGAGCCTCCACCTCCAGCTCGCGAGCCCGACGAACGTCTTCGGGGTTTACCGCGCGAGCCTGTCGAACGCGCATCCCCCCCTTTTCGTCCTGTTGCTCCATTTCTGGCACCGGATCGTGGGGCCGGGCTGGCAGCTCTCTCTCCTCTCGGTCGCTTTCGGAACGGCTTTTCTCTGGGTCGCCTATCGCTGGGCCGATTCTCTGTTCGGAAAAGGACCCGCGCTCGTGACGGTCGTTCTCCTATCGTTCCTTCAGCCGTTCGTCATTCTGTCCGCCGAAGTGCGCGGATACTCCCTTTTGTTGTTGCTGATTGCGGCGGCGCTGGCGGCGCTGGAGCGCGGTTTGAAGAAGGCGTCGCCGTCCTGGCTCGTGGTCTTCGCCGGACTCACCGTTCTCGCCTCTCTGACGCACTATGCGGCGTTGCGGTTCGCGGCCACGGCGCTCGTGTACGCGGGCGTTCGTCTGCGCGGCGAGCGTTCATCCCGCCGGCTCGTGACGGCTTACGCGTTCGGCCTGGTGGCGGTCACGGGAGTCGCCCTGCTCCTGTACGCGACCCACCTCTCGACGCTCCGGGGAGGGATGCTCGAGCGCGAAGCCGAAACGACCTGGCTTCGCACGAGCTACTTCAACGCCGGAGAGGTGGGGGCCCTCGCGTTTCTCGCGCGGCAGACGGTGTCGTTCTTCCTCTTCCTGTTCTCCTCTCGTGCCCCGTCCATCGCGGCGGCGATCCTCTTCGCAGCCGGAATCGCGTTCCTCGCGCGCAAGCGACCGGCGACCGCGGTCCTCCTGGCGCTTCCGTTCGTCATCGCCGCAGCGGGAGGTCTCCTGCGCCTTTACCCGTACGGGGGAAGCCGCCATTCGATCGACCTCGGGCTCTTCGCCTGTGCGGGGATCGCGGTCGCGGCTGGCCGACTCGCGGGGAATCGGATCTGGCTCGTCTTCGCCGTACTGGCGCTCCTGCTCGCTCCGGCAGCGCTCTCACTCGGGTGGTAGCCCGTGCCCCGGTGTTCGCCCGTGCCGAGGATGAAGCGGTTCGAGAGGTTCAGCGCTGCGACCCTTCGGGCCTTGCGCGTCGCGCGATCTCGGTCCAGCCGGTCAGGACGCGAAGCTGCGGGGGAGCACCGGCCGGGATCGCCCTCAGCATGACGAACCGCGCGCCGTCGGGCGAGACGTCGTAGAGCCGCCGCTCGAGGTTCGCCTCGCTGTAGAGGCCGCTCCTATCGAAGACCTGGATTGGCTTCCCGAAAGAGCCCGAGGGTCCCGGCCGGACGGCGACAGCCATCATCTTCGGACCGTTTCGGTAGAAGAGCTCCTTCCCGTCCCGCCGCCACGCCGGCTCGAATCCGCCGTCGTTCGAGACCTGGACCTTCCCGCCCGGTCCGGGATAGGGACGGACGTAGACCTCGAAGCGCCCCGATTCGTTCGACGCGTACGCGATCCAGCGCCCGTCCGGCGAGAAGTCGGGCTGTGCCTCCATGAAGGTCGTATGGAGGAAAGGCGTCGGAGAGCGATTGCCGCCGGTCGGCAGGATCCAGACGTCGGAGCCGCCGTCCTTCCCGATGCGGAGACAGGCGATGGCGGTTCCGTCCGGCGACCAGGACTGGGGAATGACGGCGTCGTCCGACTTCCAGATCAGGGTTTCGTTTCCGCTTCCGTCCGCCGGTCGGGAAAAGACCTGGGGATTGAGCGACCGACGTTCCGACGCGTACGCGATCCGCGTGCCGTCCGGACTCCAGACCGGATCGAACTCTTCGCTCGGCTCGAGTGTGACCCGAGTCAATGTCCCCCGGTCCACGTCCGCGATCCAGATGTCCTGGTTGGCGTCCCCGCGGGAGAACGCGATCCGTTTTCCGTCCGGGGAGAACCGGGCGCCGTACAGATCCCCCGGCTTTTCGAACAGTGGCTGGATCCGGCCGCCGCGATCCACCCAGACCGGCTCCCAGTGCTCCGGTGAGACCGTGCCCGGCATGTACAGCAGCGTGCTTCCCGACACCGCGAACTGGGCGACCCCGGTGCCCTCCACCCGGACGCCTCGAACGATTGTGACCGGCTG
>DASUAD010000239.1:0-3221 GCA_035763965.1 Thermoanaerobaculia bacterium
GCCGGCTTCGTCCGGAGCGGCGGACCGCTCGGAGGGTGTTCCGCCCGTCAGAACCGTTCGCGCGGGCGCGGCGCCGCCTCGACCGACTCCGGGGTCGACATCTCGGTCGCGATGGTCTGGAGAAGCTCCATCGACTGGTAGGCCGTCAGGTCCAGGTGTACCGGAGTCATCGAGATGAACTTCTCCGCGACGGCGGTGACGTCGGTCCCTTCCTCGAACTCTCCGACGGGCAGCGTCGAGCCGATCCAGTAATACGGCCGCCCGCGCGGGTCCCTCTTCTCGATCACGGTCTCGCCGTAGCGCCGGGTGCCGAGCCTGCCGACACGCACGCCGCGCACCGATCCCGCCGGGACGTTGACGTTGACGAGCGTCTTCGGAGGGAGCGGTTGCTCGAGAAGCCGTCGCGCCAGCCGCGAAGCGAACTCCGCCGCTGCATCGAACGAGAAGCCGCGCTCGATCTCCTGGGAGATGGCGACCGAGGGGATGCCGAGCAATGCTCCTTCGAACGCGGCGGAGACGGTACCCGAGTAAGTGACGTCGTCGCCGAGGTTCAACCCGAGGTTGATGCCCGAAAAGAGAAGCTCGGGGCGCGCGTCCCGGAGAAGGTAGAGGACGCCCCAGTTGACGCAGTCCGTCGGAGTTCCGTTGACCGACCAGCGCTTCTCGGCGATCTCCTTGGTTCGCAACGGCGTGTCGAGCGTCAGCGCATGCCCGGCGGCGCTCCTCTCCTGGTCCGGCGCGACCGTGTAGACGTCGCCGACGGCCGACAGGGCCTCCGCCAGCCGCTCGATTCCTTCCGAAAAGATGCCGTCGTCGTTCGTGACGAGGATGCGGGGACCGTTCACGCGGCCGCTTCTTCGGGAATGACGATCCAGAGCAGGATGTACACGAGCGTCCCCGGGAAGCCGACCGAGAGGATCGATGCCAGCACGTACAGGACGCGCACGAGCGTCACGTCGAGGCCGAAATGGTGCGCGAGGCCCGCGCAGACGCCGGCGATCATCCGGTCGCTCCGCGAGCGCCGGAGCGGTCGGGGGTGCGGGTTCGAAGCGCTCATGCGGTCACCTGCTCGGGCGGCGGCATCAGGAACATGAGGATGATGTACGCGACCACACCGGGAAAGGCGGCCGACAGGATCGAGGCCAGCACGTAGAGGACCCGTACGACGGTCGGATCCATGTCGAAGTATTCGGCGAGGCCGCCGCAGACTCCCGCGATCATCTTGTTGCGGTTCGAGCGCGTCAGCCGGCGGGGCTTTGCATCACCGTTCATCGTTTCCTCCTTCGTAGACGACGCGGTTCTTCTCGGTCTCGTTCAGGGTCACGCGCACGAGCTTCGCTGGAGCGACGCGCCCTTCGAGCTCCCTCCAGATACCTACAACGATGTTTTCGGCCGTCGGGTTCCGCCCCGCCAGGAAATCGACGTCGAAATTCAGGTGCTTGCGGTTGAGCCGTCGGACGACGTGTTCGTCGACCGTACGCTTCAGCCGGCCGAAGTCCATCACCCAGCCGGTCTCGGGATCGATCTCGCCCTCGACCGTGACCTCGAGGCCGTACGTGTGCCCGTGGGCGTTGGGGTTGTTGCACTTCTCGAAGACCCGACGGTTCGTCTCGGCGTCCCAGTCGTCCCGGTGCAGCCGGTGAGCAGCCGAAAAATAAGACTCGGAGACGAGGCGGACCTTCACGAGATGATTATCCCCCTCGCGGAGGCGGACCCAACGCGGCGCCCGACGAGGCGATCTAGCGGTCGAGGATTTCGCGCCGCTTCGAATCGGTCCTCTTTAGACGGCGCACTCCCCCTCTTTCGTCTCCACTTTGTATTCCGCGTCCTCGCCCAGATCGATGAAGTCCATCGGCAGGGCGTCTTCCGGCGTGATCCTCTCGAGGTCCGCCACGAACTTCCGGACGCGATCGACCTCGACCCGGCGGAAGAACGCGGTCGCGCTTTCCCCGTCGGACCGTTCGAGGTCGTAAAGTGTGATGAGACGCTCCAGAGCCTCGCGGGCCCGGCGGGCGGGAATCCGTGCGACCACTCTTCCGAATTGCGCTCCGCGATCGTCGACCGCCCCACCGACCATGACCAGATACTGCGGGAGCACCCGGTCGCCCACCCGGCGCGTGCTTCCCTGAAAACCGATGCCGGCGATGTGGTGCCTGCCGCAGCCGTTCGGGCAACCGCTGATCTTGATGTGGAGGTCGGAGGCCATCGCCACCAGGTCCGGGCGCGCCCGTAGGTGGTCTCCGAGAAACCTGCCCAGCCCGCGGGATTGCGTCACGGCCAGCCGGCACGACTCCGCCCCCGGGCAGCTCGTGACGTCGGCGATCGTTCCGGCATCCGGCAGCCCGAGCCCGCTCGCCGCGAGGCGTCGGTAGAGGTCCGGGACCTCCGCCGCGGACACCCAGCGGAAGAGGAGATCCTGTTCGGACGTCACCCGGACGGAGCCGTCTCCGTACGCCAGAGCGAGATCGGCGACCAGGCGCATCTGCTCGCTCGTGATGTCGCCCAGAGGAACGGTCGCGGTCACGATTCGGTATCCGGCTTGTCGTTGCGGCCGGACGTTGGTACGGCTCCAGTGCGTGAAGTCTCCGTTCATCACCGGCAGGAATGGCCGGAACTCCGGCGTGATGCCCGGTCCGCGGACTTGCGAGCGACCGACCCGATCTCTCGCCGCGGCGACCGAAGGAGCGTCGGGACGTTCCCAGTCCGGCGCGTCGTCCACCGGAGGATGCTCCGGATCGAACGGGAGTCTCGCGCCCCCCTCGGTGCGCACCTCCCCGAGCGCGTTCTCGAATTCTTCCCGCCAGCGTTCCCAGCCGAGCTCTTTCATCAGGAACTTCATCCGGTTTCGATTCTTGTGCTCGCGGTCGCCCAGCCGATGGAACACGCGCAGGACCGACTCCGCCACGTCCAGGATCTCGTCCGCCGGAAGAAACTCGTAGAGCAGCTGCCCGGATCGGCAGAGGTTGGAAGTTCCTCCACCGACCGTGACGCGAAAACCGCGCCGTGAGAATCCGCCGATTTCGGCCGTACGAGCCCGCCAGCCGATATCGTGGATGGGTGTCCCGGCGTGGTCGACGGCGCAGCCCTCCCAGGCGATTTTGAACTTCCTCGGAAGAGAGGAGGAGAGCGGGTGACGCAGGAAGTAGCGCGTCACGGCCTCCGCGTAGGGTGTGACGTCGAAGACCTCGTCGAGACCGACCCCGGCGAAGGAGCACGCGGTG
>DASUAD010000240.1:0-3705 GCA_035763965.1 Thermoanaerobaculia bacterium
GTCGGCCGTGCCCGCGAGGACCTCGGCGTTTCCGGCGGCCGGGTTCCTGCCGTCGAACTTGTGGTACGAGCCGTCGACGCGAATGCCGACGGGAAGGACCGGAAAGTTCCACACCGCGAGCGCGCCGCCGTGCCAGCCGTCGTCGAAGGAGTCCCTGGTGTCCCCCTGGGGGTTCGAAATCCCTCCTTCGACGCCGAAATGAAGGCCGCTCGTCCCCTGCGCGCGAGCAGCGGTCGCAAGGGCGAAGACGGAGAACGCAGCCAGCAGCAACTTGCGAAGGATATTCATGATGCCTGCCCGGGCTGCAAGCTCAGTGCCGTTTCCGTTTCCCGTTTTCCGTTTTCCGGCTCAGGGTTGAGCCGCCGTAACCGCCGATAACGCCTTCTTGCGGGCCGCCTCGAACTCGTCGCCGCGGTTCCACTCCGGCATGCGGTCAGCGTTGGCGACCTTCGAACCCAGCCAGAAGTCGAGCCGCACGTCCTCGACGGCGCCCGAAAAGTCCCAATCGCTCGTGAGCTCGTCGGAGGGCTGATGGTAGATCTTTTCTTCCCACTGCTCGATCCTCGCCTTCCCCCACCCGGGAGGCTTTCCGATCACGTCGGTGCCGCTGTCGAAGTACGCCGCGGGAACGCCTTCTTTCGCCAGGTTGAACTGGTCGGAGCGGTAGAAGAAGCCGCGGTCGGGAAACTGGTCGGGCTTGACGACGCGCCCCTGCATCTTCGCGAGCGCAACGATGATCGGGTCGAGGCTCGATTTTCCGAAACCCACCATCGTGATGTCGCGCGTGCGCCCGAGGATGTTGACGCCGTCGATGTTGATGTTGGCGGCGATCCGCCCGGGCGGGATCGGCGGGTGCTTCGCGAGGTATTCGGATCCCAGAAGCCCCTGCTCCTCCGCGGTGACGGAGGCGAAATAGACGCTGCGGCGCGGCGCCTTCGGCATCTCGCCGAACGCCCTCGCCACCGCCAGCATCGCGGCCACTCCCGATGCATTGTCGAGCGCTCCGTTGTAGATCGCGTCCTCGCCCGGCTTCGCGTCGGACTTCATGCCGAAGTGATCGTGGTGCGCGGTATAGATCACGGCCTCACTCGCGAGCCTGGGGTCGCTCCCCGGCAGCTTTCCGATGACGTTCGCGCTGTCCTTCGTCTGGACCGCGTTCTCGATGAGCATCGAGACGTTCACGCCGAGCGGGACCGGCCGGAAATCCCGGTTCTGCGCTGCCTGGTGAAGTCGGTCGAGATCCTGCCCCCCGAGCGACGCGATCTTCTTCGACGCGTCCTCGGTGAACCAACCCTTGATGTCGACGCGGGGCTCCCCTTCGTACGGCAGCTCGAAGCGCTCGCGGGACCAGGAGCTCTGAACGACCTGCCACGGGTAGCCGGCGGAGGGCTGCGTGTGGATGATGAACGCGCCGGCGGCGCCCTTTCTCGCGGCCATCATGTACTTGTAGTCCCATCGGCCGTACCAGAGCCGCGTCTTGCCCGCGAACAACTTCGGGTCGTCCTCCGGGTCGTTGTTCATCATCAGAACGACCTTGCCCTTCACGTCCACGTCCTTGTAGTCGTCCCACTGGTATTCGGGAGCCACGATGCCGTAGCCGACGAAGACGATCTCGGATTCCTCGATGCGCGACTCGGGTTTCTGGGTTCCCGAGAACGCGACGTAGTCGTCCATGTTCTTCAGGTCGAGCGTCCGGGCGCCCTTCACGATAGTGACCTTCTCGGGAACCTTTCCCGTGATGCCGACGAGCGAAACCTTCTGGATCCAGCCGCCCTCCGGCGCACCCGGCTGGAGGCCTGCCGCCTCCATCTCCGCCTGCACGTAGGCGAGCGCGAGCTGCTCTCCTCGCGAGGCCGGCGCGCGTCCTTCGAGGAGATCCGACGCGAGGAAACGGACGTGCGCGCGGATGACGTCGTCCGTGATTTTCTGCCCGGCGGCCTTTTCGGCGGGGGTGAGCATCACGGCAGCCGGCGTCGCCGCGAATGCGAGAGCGGGCAGAAGGAACAGGGCGAGAGCTTTCTTCATCGGGCGATTCCTTTCAGTCGTTGCGGTCCGGTAGGGGAAAACGCTTCCGGTCGGGTTCAACCTTCCCGTTTTTCGGCGACGGCCCGTGGTGTCGGCGTCGGCCGTGGATTCTCCTTCGGAAGGGGCTTCCTCGGAAGCTTTGCGTCGCGCATCGCCGCCTGCCACACGAACGTCGCGAGGACGACCGAGGCCTGCATCAGGTCTTCCCGCTGGAGCCGCTCGTAGACGTCCTGGTTCGTGTGGTGGGTCCGGGTGTCGTACTCGACCTCGTCCTGAATGAACTGAAACGCGGGCAGCCCGACGGCGTCGAATGACTCGTGGTCCGTGCCTCGCGTGTTGCGCATCGTGACGGTGGTCGCGCCGAGGTCTTTCAATGGCTCGAGCCATTTCTCGAAGATGGGAACGACCGCCGAGTTTTCCTGGGCGTAGATCCCGCGGATCTTCCCCGTGCCGTTGTCCACGTTGAAGTACGCGGACAGCTTCGCGTGCTCGGGCTTGATGGTGAGCGGCCCGGGCGCCCGGCGCAGGGAGAAGTTCTCCCGTTCCTTCGGGTCGGTCGGGATCGGGCGGGTCGCGAAATGCTGCATCACGTATGCCTCGGACCCGAGGAGTCCCTGCTCCTCCCCGCTCCACAGCGCGATCCGGATGGTGCGCCGCGGGCGGGCGCCGAGCGCCTCGAGGATCCGGACCGCTTCCATCGCGACGGCGATCCCCGCCGCGTTGTCGGTCGCCCCGGTGCCGGCGTGCCAGGAGTCCATGTGCCCGCCGAGCATGACGATCTCTCCGGTCCTGTCGGTTCCCGGGATCTCGGCGACCGTGTTGTAGGACATCGGGTCGTCGTCGTAGAAGCGCGTCTTCACGTCGATTTCGAGCTCGACGTCCCTCTTCTGCTCGAGCAGGCGGGCGATTCGCCCGTAATTCTCGATCGCCATGACGAGGGCCGGCACGCCGATCGGTTCGCCGTTCCTGTACGAGCCGCCCTGCTGGACCCGGAACGTGCCGCCGTCGAGCGCCCCCGGGTCGATGACCGCGAGCGGCTTCTCCTGCTCGAGGAAGGCGTTCAGCGCGCGGCGGAACTCGCGGCGGCGCCGGAACTCTTCGGGGCTGAAGGGCGTCCGCGCCGGTGGCACCTGGTACTCCCAGACCTTCTCGAGCGACTTCTCGTCGTAGCGTTCGAGCGCCGCTTTCTCCTGGGGCTTGACCTCGCGCATCTCCTCCGTCAGGACGATTCGCCCGGCGAGCTTCCCCTTCTGCTTCTCGAGGTCTTCCTTCGTCGCGAGCTTCGCGAGGACGGCCTTCCCGCGGACCGGTCCATCAGTGCCGGGACTCCAGGCCTTCGGAATTCCGAGGAGCTGTGCCACGTCCGGCGAGGTCATGCGGACCGAAACCGACTCGTAGCTCCAGCCGCGCCCGAACGGGCCCCAGCTCTCGAGGTGAGCGTTCGCGAGCCCCCACTCCGCGAGCTTCTCGCGGGTCCATTCGTTCGCCCGCTTCATGTTCGGCGAACCCGTCAGGCGCGGTCCGATTCCGTCGGTCAAGCCGCTCGCGATTTCCATGACCTTCGAGTCGCGGAACCCCTCCTGGCGGATGCGCGTGACCATGTCGTAGTCGATGCGCTCCTCGCCGGGAAGAGGCGGAGACAGAAGGACGGGAAGGAGAAGGAGGAGGACGACGGCGCGG
>DASUAD010000241.1:0-2261 GCA_035763965.1 Thermoanaerobaculia bacterium
TCCCGGAACGTGTAAGGAACCTCGCGGACGGTCAGCCCCTTGCGCCGGCAGGCGTAGAGGAACTCCATGAAATACGCGCCGTAACCGGTCGGGATGAGAGACACCTTGTCGAAAACGGAACGGCGAAGGACGACGAATCCACTGTCGTAGTCGCGGATGCCGTAACCGAGAACGGCCGTCGCGAGCCCGTTGATCGCGCGGCTCGCCGCGGCCCGCAGCCAGACGCGGTCGTCCCGGCCACCGGGCGCGTAACGCGAGCCGACGACGACGTCGAACTCGTCCAGAAGCTTCACCATCCCGGGCAGCATCGCCGGCGGCATGCACATGTCGGCGTCCATCCATCCGACGACGGTCCCGCGGCTCTCCATGATCCCGCGGTTGAACGCGGAGGCGAGGCCCCGCGTCCCGACCCTCCGGATCAGCTTCACGCGGGGGTCGTTCAGGTCTCGGACCAGCCTCCACGTTCCGTCCGGGGAATCGTCGTCGACGACGATCACCTCCGTCGAGGACCCCAGGTTCTCGAAGATGCCGCGGACCGTCTCGAGAATGTTCTCTCGTTCGTTGAAAGTCGCGAGCACGATCGAGACCCGGGGATCCTCCGGATCCGCGCGCCCGGATGCGCTCAACCGCGGCACCCCGCGAGCTTCTCGACGACCTCCCGGACGTCGTCCCTCGTCAGGCCGAGACCCGACGGGAGATAGAGGCCCCGTTTCCACAGGTCGTCGGAGACCGGGTACTCCCCCGACACGTCCGGGAATCGCGGATCGCTCCGCTGGAAGACGGGCTGGCGGTGCATCGGGCAGAAGAAGGCGCGGGTCTCGACTCCCTTCTCCCGCATCGCCGCCATGACTCCGTCGCGTCCGAGGCGGAACGAGTCTCCGAGCTTCACGCCGTACATCCAGTACACGTTCTTCACCCCGGGAGCTTCCCCGGGGAGCTCGACGTCCGGGACGTCCGTGAACGCCTCCGCGTACCACCGCGCGATCTCGCGCTTCTTCTCCACTTTCCGGTCCGCTTTCTCCGCCTGGGCGAGCCCGATCGCGGCCTGCACGTTCGTCAGTCGGTAGTTGAAGCCGATCTCCCGATGAACGAAGCGCGGCTGCTCGAACGCCTGGTTGCGAAGCAGACGCATTCTCTCGGCGAGCACGGGGTCGGAGCAGAGGACCATCCCCCCTTCGCCGGTCGTCAGGATCTTGTTCCCGTAGAAGGAAAAACAGGCGGCGTCCCCGAAGCTCCCGACCTTGCGGCCTCCGATCTCCGCACCGTGGGCCTCGGCGCAGTCCTCGATCACGGCGAGACCGCGGCGGCGCGCGATCTCCTCGATCCTCGGCATGTCGCAGGGGTGCCCGTACATGTGAACCGGCATGATGGCGCGGGTCCGCGGACCGATCTTCTCTTCGAGCTTCCCTGGATCCATGCACCAGGTCTTCGGGTCCGCGTCGACCAGGACCGGGCGCGCCCCCGCCTGGATCACGGTGTTCGCCGAGACGATCAGAGTGAAGTCGGGAATCAGCACTTCGTCCCCCGGGCCGATGCCGAGCGCCGTGAGCGCGAGGTGGAGGCCGGTCGTGCAGCTCGAACAGGCGACCGCGTGAGGAACGCCGCACCAGGTCGCGACGGTCTCTTCGAACCGCGTGATGTAGGAGCCGAGCGACGAGATCCAGTTAGTCTCGAGACAATCGAGCACGTACTTCTTTTCGTTTCCGTCCAGAACCGGTTCCCACACCGGGATCACGCGATCCTCCTCGTTTCCGTCAAGCGGCCGGATCGCGGATGCTACCTTGATCGCCGCGGGGACCGGTCCCACAGACCTGCACCCGCCGCAGTTCAATTCCGCGGATTCTGCTCCCGCGGCCCGGACGGCTTCTCGCCGACGCAGAACACCGAGAGCCCGAACGGAAGGGAGAGTCGGAGCCCTCGCTCGAGCGCGAGCACTCCCGAAAGGAGCGTATTGAGCGGCGCCGGCACCGGCCGGACGTCGGACCGGGCGCTCGCGCGGGATTTCCGTCCTCTCTTCGCTAGGCGGGCGACGGCGGCCAGCGGAAAGAGGAGCGTGTTGCGGTACGCGCACCGCCGCGCCGTCAGTCCGGCGCCCTCGAGGAGCTTCGCGATCTCGGAACGGCGATAGCGCCGTTTCGTCCACACCGCGGCATCGTGTTCGCCGCGGAGCCAGTCGAAGGCCGGGACCTGGAGGAGCAGCCGCCCTCCGGGACGCAGGACGCGCGCCGCTTCCGCGACGGCCTGCCGTTCCTCCACTCCGG
>DASUAD010000242.1:0-3141 GCA_035763965.1 Thermoanaerobaculia bacterium
AATCCGAACAAGCAGATCTTCCTGATCACCGACGGGAAGCCCTCGGCGATCTGGGACCACGGCCGGCTCTACAAGAACCCCTTCGGGCTGGACCTGAAGATCGTGAATCGCACGCTCGAGGAGGCCGACGCGTGCCGACGCGACGGGATTACGATCACGACCTTCATGATCGCGACGGACTCGTATCTCGTCGCCTTCGTCGACAAGCTGACCAAGATCAACCGCGGGCGCGCGTATTACGCGTCGCCGTACAACCTGGCGGAGTTCCTGTTCACCGACTACATCCGGAACCGCAAGAAGTTCGTCCATTGACGCCGGCCGGATGGCTCCTCCTCGGAGCAGCGGCGATCCTCGTCGCGTTCTTCCTCGTTCCGCGCCTCCTGATCGGACGGGCGCAGGATTTGCTCGCGAAGAGGACGATGGCATCGGAAGGCAGGTCCCTGAAGCTCCTGACGCGAGCGGAGCTCGTCACCGGCCGCTTCCAGCGCGTTCCCGGGCTGCTCGCGTGGCGCGACGACGTGCTCGCGTTCCAGGGGATCGACGGCCACACGGTCGCCGTCCCGCCATCGCGGATCCGGAAGATCGTCACCGCGGACCGACTCGCGAGCGGACGGCTGCTCGTGAAGCTCGAGATCCTGCGGCTGACCGACGCCGACGGAGAGGAGCTCGAGTTCGTCGTCGGACGCAGGAGCGCGGACGCGTGGCGACAGCTGCTCGGAGAGTGGTCTGTCCGCGAGCGCCAGGCCGCGGCGGCGCCGGACATCGTGACCCCGGGACGGAAAAGCTAAAATGGAAGTTCCGTGAAACTCCGGTCTCCCCTCTTCCTGGCCTTCCTGTTCGCGTCGGTCCCCGCGCTCGCAGTTCCTCCCGCCCCGCGGAAGCAGCGCGTTCGCGTCGCGCGAGGCCACAACGCGCGGCCGCTCCCGGTGATCGGTGAAGATCCCGCCCGGCGCCGGAGCGGCTCGAGCGGCTACCCGGCGGTCGTAATCGGAGAGCCGGCGCGCCGATTCACCGGCGAACCGATCTCGCTGGATCTCAAGGACGCGGACCTCCGCGACGTGCTCCTGACTTTCTCGAAGCTCGCGCGGCTGAACATGGTGATCGACCCCGAAGTTCGAGGCTCCGTGACGGTGCGGCTGGAGAACGTTCCGTGGGACCAGGCGCTCGACGTGATCCTGAAGGTCAATGGCCTCGGCTACGTCATCGAGGGAAACATCGCGCGCGTCGGCTCGCCCTCGAAGCTCTGAAGGGCTCTCTCCCTCTCCCTCCGGGAGAGGATCGGGGTGAGGGGGCTGACTTCGGGCACCGCCCCACCGGTTATCATCACTTCCATCCCGCTGTGGGGTAGTTGAATTGGTACAACGTCCGGCTGTTAACCGGAAGGTTGAAGGTTCGATTCCTTCCCCCACAGCCAATTTCTTCAGGCGCGCATGACGACGCTCCGCATATTCCATAGCGCAGCTTGCGAATCAGTCGGTCGTCGACGATAAAGAGCCGATAAAGAGCGAGGCGGGGACGCCGGGCCATGCGTACACTCCGCCTCCTGCGAACGAAGGGCTCGCTCGCTCTCCGAGGGAGGGGGGACATGGCTGGAAAAAAATATGACGCGATCGTGGTCGGCGCGCGCTGCGCCGGATCGCCGGCGGCGATGCTTCTGGCTCGCAAGGGCCGCGACGTACTCGTCGTCGACCGGGCGACGTTCCCCAGCGACACGATTTCGACTCACCTGATCCACCCCCCGGGCGTCGCAGCGCTGAAGAGATGGGGTTTGCTCGACCGGCTCGTGGCGACGGGGTGTCCCGCCATCGACACGTATGTGTTCGACTTCGGCCCCATCACGATTTCCGGCGCCCCGGGAACCGAAGACGCGCCCGTCGCATACGCCCCCCGACGCACCGTGCTCGACAAGCTCCTCGTGGATGCCGCGTCCGAGGCGGGAGCGGAGGTTCGCGAGGGGTTTACCGTCGAGAGCGTCGTCGTCGAAGACGGCCGTGTCACCGGCGTTCGCGGCCACGGCAAGGACGGCGGAACCGTGACCGAGCACTCCCGGATCGTCATCGGCGCGGACGGCCTTCACTCGCTCGTCGCGCAGGCGGTGAGACCCGAGCAGTACAACGAGAAGCCGCCGTTGAACGCGAGCTACTACACGTACTGGAGCGGCCTGCCGATGAACGGCCGCTTCGAGGCCTACGTCCGCCCGAACCGCGCATTCGCGGCCTGGCCCACCAACGACGACCGGACGCTCGTCATCTGCGGATGGCCGTTCGCCGAGTTCGAGGCCAACAAGAAGGACATCGAGCGCCACTACCTCGAGGTGATCGATCTGGTGCCCGCCTTCGCCGATCGCATCCGCGCCGCAAAGCGCGAGGCGCGTTACGTCGGAACGGGCGTCCCGAACTTCTTCCGCAAGCCGTTCGGCCCGGGCTGGGTTCTGGTGGGAGACGCCGGCTACAACAAGGACTTCATCACGGCTCAGGGGATCCAGGACGCGTTCCGGGACGCGGAACTGTGCACCGCCGCACTCGAAGAGTCGCTTTTCGGCTCCCGCTCCTTCGACGACACGATGACCGAGTACCAGTCCGCGCGAGACGAACACGTCTTGCCGATGTATGAGTTCACGTCCCAACTCGCGACGCTTCAGCCGCCGCCGCCGGAGCTTCAGCAGCTGCTGGCGGCGGTTCAGGGCAACCCGGAAGCCATGGACCAGTTCGCGCGCGTCAACGCCGGAGTGACGTCACCCGCCGTGTTCTTCTCCGAAGCAAACGTCGAGCGTATTCTCGCCGCGGCGCGCCGAAGGCAGGACCGGAGCGTGTAGGCCGGCGCTCCTTTCCTGACGAAGGCGAGGCGCGGGAAAAGCCTGCCGCGAGCCGGGCGGCTCAGCTGCTCGCGGGGGGAGGCAGCCGCCGCCGGCGTGGCAGGAAGGGAATCACCCGGTCGGCGATCGCCTCGGGAAGGCTGTCGAGCGCTTCGAGGATCTCCTCCGGTCGGTAGCGCAGCGAGAAGTGCGTGAGTACGATCGCCTCGTTCTTGAAAAGCGATGCGCGGTCGGCGATGTCGTCCAGGTGGATGTGCGCGTACTCGCGAGCTCGGTCGAGGTCCTCGGGCGCGACGAACGAGCACTCGAGGAGAAGGACGCGGGCG
>DASUAD010000243.1:0-4410 GCA_035763965.1 Thermoanaerobaculia bacterium
GGACGCCGTCACCGTGGTCGGCGGAGGCGAAAGCGTCGCGGCCGTGAAGGAGGCCGGAGTCGCCGACCGCTTCACTCACGTCTCGACGGGAGGCGGTGCGTCGCTCGAGTTTCTCGCGAGCGGCAAGCTCCCCGGAATCGAGGCTCTCTCGTGATTCTCCGTTTCCCGTTTCCCGTTTCCCGTTTTCCGTCCTTATGAATCTCTTCATCGCCAACTGGAAGATGAACATGACGCGGGGGCGGGCCCGCGCGTACGCGGCCGAGCTCGCCGAGAGGATCGGCGACGGGTTGTCCGGGGCAGAGCTCGTCATCGCGCCGCCGTACACGGATTTCGACGCCGTGCGCGATTCCCGGGAGAGGTGGTCGATCGCCGGCCAGAATCTCTCCGAGCACGCGGCCGGCGCATTCACCGGCGAAATCTCTTCGGCGATGCTCGCGGACGCGGGCTGCCGGTGGGTCATCGTCGGCCACTCCGAGCGACGGATGCTCTTCGGCGAGGACGGGCCTTTGCTCGCGCGCAAGCTCGCGCGTGCCCGGGAGGCCGGGCTCGTTCCGATCTATTGCGTGGGGGAGACCGCGGGAGAGAGGGCGGCCGGCGCGACGGACCCGACGCTCGCGCGCCAGGTCGAGACTCTGGCCGACGACCCGCAGGACGCGCCGCTCGTGGTCGCCTACGAGCCGGTCTGGGCCATCGGAACCGGTCTCGCCGCGACCCCTCTCGACTCGGCGTCCGCCGCGGCGCACCTCCGGGGCCTCCTGTCCTCGCGCAGAGACTTTCGAATCCTCTACGGAGGGTCCGTCAATGCCGGCAACGCCCGGGACCTGCTCGAGAGGGGAGGAGTGGACGGCTTCCTCGTGGGTGGAGCGAGCCTCGACGCTTCGACCTTCGCAGCGATCGCGCGAGCCGGCGCGGCTTGACCGGCGGGTCAGCGGTCAGTAAACTCTCCTGCCTTTTTTGGCGGGAGGCCCCTTGGCTGTTGCTTACATCGCGCTCGTCGTGATCTACGTGTTCGTCTGCTTCTTCCTGATCCTGGTGGTCCTCCTCCAGCAGGGGAAGGGTGCGGACATCGCCGGAGCATTCGGCGGCGGCGGCAGCCAGACGGCCTTCGGCGCGCGAGGCGCGACGACGCTCCTGCACAAGCTCACGACCGGGGCGTTCATCGCATTCATAGTCGTGGCTCTCGTGCTGACCGTGCTCGAGGCGCGGCCGCGCTCGTCGGTCGTCAAGACTCTTCCGGCGAACGCGGCGACGCAGAAAGCGCCGGTCCCGGCTCCGGGGCAGCCGGCCGGAACCGGTGCCGCGCCTGCTCCGGCGCAGCCGGCTCCGGCACAACCGGCGACGGGTGCTCCCCCGGCTCCTCCTCCTCAGCCGGTGAATCCCCCGGGAGGCCCGGCGAAACCGTAGCTTTCGATGCCGTCGTGGTGGAATTGGTAGACACGTACGTTTGAGGGGCGTATGGGGCAACCCATGCCGGTTCGAGTCCGGCCGACGGCACCATAAAGACGGGAAACGGGAAACGGAAAACGGGAAACGAGCCAGTAGCCTTTCGTTTTCCCTTTCCCGTTTTTCGTTTTCCGGCCCGGTAAACCTTCCCTTCTCCGGTCTCGTCCTATCTCGAACGGAGGTTCCTCGATGACACGCCGTCTCGACGCGATTCCTCTCGCCGCGGCGCTCCTTTTCGTCGCCGCTTCGGCGCGCGCGGCTTATTCGCCCGCCACCACCGCCGGGTGGTTCATCACGGCGGGTCGCGTGCAGGGTCAGTTCGGCGCGCTCTTCCGAACGGACCTCTGGCTCTTCAACCCGGATTCCTCCGCGAGCGTGACCGCGACTCTGACGCTTCACCCGGCCGTCGGCGACGGCGCGGCTGCGGCGGCGCCCGTCTCCTCGTCTCCGATCACCCTCGCGCCGCGCGAGACGAGATTCTTTCCGGACGTGACCCTCTCGACGGTACCCGCGGGCGACGGGGTGGTGGGCGCCCTCCGCTGGCAGTCGAGCGGCCCCATTCTCGCGGCGGGCCGCATCTACACGGCGGCTCCCGACGGAACTTTCGGGTTCTTCCTCCCGGCGGTTCCCGTCACGGAATCGCTCACGAAGAAGGTGTCGGCGTCCGATTCGGTGAACGTCCTCCAGATCTTCGGTGTCAACTCGGGAGATCCGAACTTCCGGACCAACCTGGACGTCACGAACACGTCGGGGGTGGCGCTGCCGATCGAGGTTCGCGTCATCGATCCGGTCACGACCGAGATCTACGGCGGAACGCTGAACTACACGGTCGCGCCGAACTCGCTGCTGCGTCTGGGTCCGATCCTGCTCGCGGCCGGCGCGCCGCAGGTCGCGGGAATTCGCATCACGGTCGCCGTGAAGGAAACCGCGCCGCCGTCTTCCAGCGGAGGGGTGATCGCGGCGGCGTACACGCTCGACAACCGGACGCAGGACGCGTTTGCGTTCGTGGGGCAGCGACAGGCCCCATAGCCTACCGTCTACCGATTTCAGGGCACCGGATCCCCTCCCCCTTTCGCGAACGGGTGGCACCGAGCGATGCGGCCCGCCGCGAGGAGGAACCCGCGGGGCGATCCGTAGCGTCGGATCGCCTCCCGGCCGTAAGCCGAACAGGAGGGCTCGTACCGGCAGCGGACGATCCCGGTCTTTGGGAGCAGGAAACCGAAGGTCGCGCGGTAGGCGTCGATCGCCACGACGCCCGCTTTCGCCGACACCTGGTCCTCCACGGGGCGCAACGCGTCGCCGGCGGCGAATCCCAGCAGCGCGGCGATTGCAACTGCGACTCGAAACCGCAGATCGATCGTCGGGAGAGCGACCGGCTCCACGGCGAACGCGCCGGCGGCGCTATCGGCGTCCGGCATACTGTGAAATACCCGGAACGAGCAGACGCTGCCCGTCGAGAGCCTTCACGATCGCCAGGATCGCGATGAACGCGTAGAGGGCAAGCACGAAAAACATGAGCGTCGCATACAGGCAACCGAGCGCCGGCAACACCGTCCCGATCAGCGTGGCGACGAGCGCGATCGCCGCGACCGCGCCGAAAAGGAGGAGTCCGTTGCGCGCGTGCCAGCGGACCTCCGGATCGTCTCTGGCGAAGAGGAGCGGAACGACTCCGAGAGGGCCCAGGTAGGACACGATCAACATCGCGCGGCGAGGGGAAGCCGTCCGCTCGTTCGGCATGTGAACCTCCGAACGATAACAGCAGGAGACGGGGCGGCTAGTTGGCCTTCAGCCGGATCGAGCCGTTGACCGTCTCGCAGCGCAGCGTCTCGGCCCCGCCGTTGTAGGACCCCCGGGCCTCTTTCGGCCCGTATTTGCCCTCGACGGCCAGCTGCAGATCATTCCCCTCGATGCGCCCGTTTACGGTCTCGAGCATGTAGCGAATCGAGGACTGCCGGTCGAAAGCCACGTCCACGCTTCCGTTGACGGTTTCGACGTGCGAGTCCTTGAGCGGCCCGCGGAAGACGACGCGAACGGAGCCGTTCACCGTCGTCGCACGAACGGGTCCGAAGATGTCTCGAAGCTCGATCGATCCATTGACGGCGTCACAGGAAATCGAATTCCCGAATCCGGTCGCCAGGACTTTCCCGTTACAGGTCTCGAGCCTCGCGGCGGCGAGCGCCGGCAGGTGAAGCTCGTAGTCGACGTGGGCGTTGCGCCATCCGAAGTTGAGGAATCCGAACATCCGGCGGCGCCGGGGGTTGACCGTCTCGAGGCGGATCTCGTCGCCCGACTTTCGCACGCGGATCTCGGTCAGCCGGAGGGTCTCCTCGGCGCGCCCTCCGCGAGCCGTCTTGACCGCCCGGACCCGCAGGTACGGGCGGTCCCAGGCGAAGGCCTCGATCTTCCCGTTCACGTTCTCGACGGAGACGCGCGAAACCCCTTCCATCGAATAGGCTTTCTCGAAGACCTGCTCCTCCGCCGCGGCGACGCCGGCGACGAGCAGCAAGGCGACCAGAAGGAGAGCCTTTCGCATTCCGGCTAGATTAACGTAGCCCCACCGAAAAGGTTCTGCGAGCCGGCAGGCCGGGGTAGGATCGGACCGCCGGGTCGCCATGTCACCTTTCCGGGTCGCCGACTGCCATCTGCATTTCGAGGGTTCGCTTCCCGTCGATGCTCTCGAGGCGCTCGCCCGGCGGGCGGGGCACCGGTTTTCCGACCGGACGCGTTTCGAGGCCGAGCGCTCCCGGGTCCGGGACCGCGGCGGGTTCCTCGCCCTGTATGGGGACGTCTGCGCTCTCTTCCGGTCTCCCGAGGACTACGGGGAGGCCGCGCGTGCGATCGCGTTTTCGGTGGGCGAGGGGGGTGCGGCGTACGCCGAGATCTACGTTTCCCCGGAGATCCCGGCTCGCTTCGGGCTCGAGCCGGCCGCCTGCCTGACCGCGATCGATCGCGGTTTCCGGGAGGCGG
>DASUAD010000244.1:0-2248 GCA_035763965.1 Thermoanaerobaculia bacterium
CAGGGAGCGCAGCCGGGGAGCAGTTCAGCACCGACCGCATCGTGATCGAGCCCCTGCCGTGGGCCGGCGGGGCCCCCATCGACGACACCAACCTCGGCAAATATCTCTTCGAAGTCATCGATCGCGCGACGAACCGCCCCGTGTACTCGCGCGGATTCGCCTCGATCTACGGAGAGTGGGAAGCGACCGCCGAGGCGAGGGAGATGGCTCGCACGTTCCACGAGTCGCTGCGGTTCCCGGCGCCCGACGGGCCCGTGCAGATCGTCCTCAAGAAGCGGGACCCGCGCAACGCATTCCGCGAGGTCTGGTCGGTTCTCGTCGATCCGAAGGACATGTTCGTGGATCCGTCGAAGCCCCCTTCTCCGGGACCGCTCCTCGAGATCCAGAAGTCGGGCGACCCGGCCGGGAAGGTCGACTTTCTGATCATCGGCGACGGTTACACCGCCGCCGAGCGGGCGAAATTCGAGAAGGACGCGCGACGCCTGACCGAGATCCTGTTCTCCACCGCTCCGTTCAAGGAGCACCGGTCCGACTTCAACGTGTGGGGCCTCTGCCCGCCGTCGGAGGAGTCCGGGATCTCCCGCCCATCCACCGGCATCCACCGCCGGTCACGCGTCGGAGCGACCTACGACTCGTTCGGTTCGGAGAGATACGTCCTCACGTTCGAGAACCGGCTCCTCCGCGACGTGGCCTCCTTCGCCCCGTATGACTTCATCGAGATCCTGACGAACACGCACACGTACGGCGGCGGCGGGATCTTCGGGCTCTACTCGACGGTCGCAGCGGACAGCGTCTGGTCGCCCTACGTCTTCGTGCACGAGTTCGGGCACCACTTCGCGGGACTCGCGGACGAGTACTACACGTCGGACGTGGCCTACGAGCCGGCGGCCGATCGCGTCGAGCCGTGGGAGGCGAACGCGACCGCGCTCCTCGACCCGAAAAACCTCAAGTGGAAGGACCTCGTCGCTCCGGCTACGCCGATCCCCACGCCGTGGAACAAGGATGCCTTCGAAGCGCACTCGCGCGAGATCGAGAAGCGCCGGCATCAGATCCGCGGCGAGAACCGACCCGAAGGGGAGATGGACGCGCTCTTCCGCGAGCAGAAGAACAAGGAAACGAAGATGTTCGCCGCGGAGCGGTTCGCCGGCAAGGTCGGCGCCTTCGAGGGCGCGATGTACGAAGCAGAGGGTTACTACCGGCCGCAGGTGGACTGCATCATGTTCTCGCGCAACGACGTCCCCTTCTGCGCGGTCTGCCGGCGCGCAATCGAGCGGGTGATCGCTCTGTACGCCCCTTCCCGCGAAAGCGCGCCGCGATGAGCTTCTCGCGCGGGATCGAGCTCTCGAGCTGGGCCACTCGATACCTCTCACGCATGCGGCGTGGAAGGCGCGGCGTTCGCGAACACCTCGCGTCGCCTTCTCCAGAAAACCTTCCCATGCCGACGTTCGTGCAGCTGCGGGTCACGAACCTCTGCAACCTGCGATGCCCGATGTGCGCGCAGTGGGGAGACACGGGAATCTATCGCTCCGACCGTTTCCCGGCCGCCGCGACCGACGGGGAACGGGAGCGCGCGCGCATCAAGGAGCTCATCGGGTTGAAGAGGCAGCTCGCTCTGGACGACTATGTCCGGCTCCTCGATCAGATCGCCCCCTCCCGGCCAATCGTCTCCCTCTTCGGCGGCGAGCCGTTTCTCTATCCGGACCTTCTGCCCCTGATCCGCGAGGTGAAGAAACGCGGCCTGACCTGCACCGTGATCACGAACGGCGGCCGGCTCGAGAAACACGCGCGCGAGCTCGTCGAAGCGGGGATCGATTCGATCGCCGTGTCGATCGACGGGCCGCCGGCGCTCCACAACAAGATCCGGGGCCAGGCAGACAGCTTCGAGCGCGCCGCGGCCGGCGTGCGTGCGGTGGCGCAGTATCGCAGGGACCTCGGGCGGGCCCTTCCGATGCTGATCGCGATCGTTCCGATCACGGAGCTCAACCTGACGGAGATCGCGCCGGCGATCGAGACCCTGCGCGAGCTCCCGATCGACACGATCAACGTGGGGCTGCGCTGGTTCGTCCCGAAGGAAGCGGGCGCGAACTACGAACGCGTGATGAAAGAGACGTTCGGTATCCGCGCGGAATCGTGGAAGGGTTTCGACTTCGAGTGGTCCAATTCCAACGGCGCCGATCGGACCCGCCAGCTGACGGATCTCGTGCGGCTCTTGAAGGGTCTTCGCCGGCGCCGCTGGCTCGACTCCACC
>DASUAD010000245.1:0-10513 GCA_035763965.1 Thermoanaerobaculia bacterium
CCCGGGCATGACGGGGTTGCCGGGGAAGTGTCCCTGGAAGAACTCTTCGTTGTACGAGACGTTCTTGATGCCCACCACCCGTTTACCCGGCTCAACCTCGATGATCCGATCCACGAGCAGGAACGGATAACGGTGCGGGAGAATCTTCAGGATTTCGGCGATTCCGATCTCCAGGACGGGCCTCCTTTCTCGATTTCGGCCAGCCGCCTCTCGAGCGCTTCGAGCCGGCGCGAAAGCTCCGGGAGGCGCGCCACGAGAGCCGCGCGCCGGAGGAATTCGCGATGCGGCGCCGCGGGCATCCCCGACACGACCTCGCCGGGAGCGATCGACCCGGTCACGCCGGCCTGTCCCGTTGCGATCGCGCCTCGCCCGACCGTGACGTGATCGTTCACGCCGACCTGGCCGGCGAGCGTCGCGCGATCCTCGATCCGGGCGGACCCGGCGATTCCGGCCTGGCCGCACAGGATCACGTCCTCGCCGACCACGACGTTGTGGCCGATCTGCACGAGGTTGTCGATCTTCGTTCCCCGCCCGATCCGCGTCTCACCGAGGGTCGCCCGGTCGATCGCGGCGTTCGCGCCGATCTCGACGTCATCTCCGACGCGGACGATCCCGACCTGCGGGATCTTCCGGTGCGCGCGCCCGTCCCACACGTATCCGAATCCGTCGGACCCGACGACCGCTCCCGAATGAATGGTGCAGCGCGATCCGACGACGCAGCCTTCCCGCACGACGGCGTTCGGATGCACGACGCAGTCGTCGCCGATCTCCGCTCCGTCGCCCACGAACGCGCCTTCCGAAATCCGCGTCCGCGCCCCGATCCGCGCACCCGCCCCCACCGTCGCCCCCGGCGCGACCGATGCGCCTCTTCCGAGGCGCGCGGTCGAATGCACGCGGGCTCCGCGGGCGACGCCGGGAAGATGCCGTCGCGCCGGGAGTCGCAACTCGAGCCAGCGCGCGAGCGCGAGCGCCGGCGAATCGACGAGCACCGCGGGCTTGCCCCCTGCCGCGGCCTCGGAGGGAGCCAGAACGGCTCCCGCGGCGCTCCGACGCGCCAGCGGGCCGCGGCGCTCGCCCGCGACCCACGAGAGGTCATGCGGCCCCGCGTCCTCGAGGGACCGGACTCCGGAGAGCCGCACGTTCGGATCGCCGGCGACCCGTCCGTCCACCGCCGCGGCGAGCTCGGCCAGCGTGAACGTCGACGCGCCCGGCGTGGTCGTCCGGCGGCGGGAACCCCGGCGTCGGACCGTCTTGTGCTGCGATTTCACGCGGGAACGGATAGTACCGAAAAAGCGAGAGCCCCCTCGCGGGGGCTCGTCGTTTTTCGTTTCCGTTTTCCGTTTTCCGGCTACGAGGGCTTCTTCGTCGGCGCCGGGGCGGGAGCTCCAGCCGCCGGCGCGGGGGCCGCGGCGGGCTTGGCGGCCGCCGGGGGAACCGCGACGGTCGTGTTGAAGCGCTTCAGGACGTCGTCGGTGATGTCGGCCGCGTCGTCGGCGAAAACCAATCCCGACTGAAACTTGTTGAAGATGAGCGTGTATCCGCGCTCCTTGCCGAGCTGCGTGATGATCGGAAAGACGCGACGCTCGAGAGCCGCGAGCTCGTTTTTCTGCGCCTGGTCGAGCTCCCGGGTCGCCTTCTCCTGGAAGCTCTTGTAGTCGATCGATTTCTCGTTGTACTGCTTCTGGAGCTGGTCCCTCTTCTCCTCCGAGAGCGACTGGCCCTGGTTGGCGAGCTTCTGCTCGATTTCGCGGAGCTCCTTCTGAAGCTGATCGTTTTGGGCCTTCTTGTCGTCGCTGATCTTCTTGACCCGGTTGAAGGCTTCCTTGCCGAGCGCCGAATCACGCACCAGACGCTCCACGTCGATGACGGCGACACGGATGGTGGGCGTTGCGCTGGAGGGCGCCGACTGAGCGGCCGCAACCGCGGCGAGGGATGCCGCGAGAACGGTCGAGATGGCTCGTTTCATTCCAAAACTCCTTCTGTTCCCCAACCCGGAAAAACGCGGCATATTAGCAATTTCCTCGAAAAGACAACAGTCCAGGCCCCGAGCACATTTCCCTCCGATTCCCGGCAGGTCCCAGGAACGCCGGTCGGGGCCCTTCCGCGGCGCGAGGAGTCTCCTGAGGTAATCGAGGGCTCCCGGTCGCGGCGCGCGAAGTTTTCCGAGTCGGGCTCTGGTCGCAGCGTGAAGAGTCTCCCGAGGGCTCTGGGTCGCGGCGCGCGAAGTCTCCCGAGGTACGAGGGAGGAGGCGCGCGCCGCGGGAGCGCGAGCGCGGCGAGGGATCAGCGGTCATGAGCCTTCGGCTCGCCCTGGAGGATGAAAACTCGGGGCGAGAATGGGGAGGGCAGCGCGGTAGAGAAGATCGACTCGCCTTGGTGCCGTGAGAGTCCGTGGATCAGCGTGATCAGGGGATCCGGAGAGGCACCTTTGACTGTTGCCTCCCGTAAGGGATGAGCACGCATAGCAGATTCTTGAAGAAAGTGAGGGATCCCCACCGAGCTGCCGGATAGGAGGTGCGTGGATGGAGGTTCTCTACGAGATCTGCGCGGGACTGGACGTTCACGCGCGATCGGTGGTGGCGTGTCTGGTTCGGCAGGGGCACAAGACGATTCGGACGTTCGGGACGATGACGGAGGATCTGCTGCAGCTTTTGGAATGGCTGAAGGCACAGGGGTGCACGCACGTGGCGATCGAGTCGACGGGGGTGTACTGGAAGCCGGTGTTCAACATTCTGGAAGGATCGATGGAGGTGATGTTGGTCAACGCGCGTCACGTCAAGGCGGTCAAGGGCAAGAAGACCGACGTGAAGGACTGCGAGTGGCTGGCGGACCTTTTGCGACACGGGCTTCTGAAGAAGAGTTTCATTCCTAAGCCGTCGATTCGGGCGCTGCGGGAGCTGACGCGGTACCGGGAGAGTCTGGTGCGACAGCAGACGGCGATCGGCAATCGGATCGTCAAGCTGGCCGAGAGCGGCAACATCAAGATTGCCCAGGTGGCATCGCGGCCGTTGGGGGTATCGGGGCGTGCGATTCTCCAGCAGCTGGCCTTGGGTCAGGCAGACACGGAGAAGCTGGCGAGCCTGGCCGTGGGACGTCTGAAGGAAAAGCATGACCAGCTGCAGAAGGCGGTTGTCGGGCGACTGACGCAGACGCAGCGGTGGGTTCTACGCGAGCTATTGGCCCGCCTCGACGAGGTCCAGGGTGCCCTGTCGCGCGTGGATGAGCAGATTGAGCGGCAGGTTGCGGAGGATCCGGACCCTTTTGTCCCAAAGGCAGCTGAGCTGATCGACACGATCCCGGGAATCGCCCAGTCGATCGCGCAGACGATCATCTCCGAGATAGGTACCGAGATGGCTGCATTCCCTTCCGACGCCCATCTGGCCAGCTGGGCAGGCATCTGCCCGGGCAACGATGAGTCCGCGGGCAAGCGCAGAAACACCCGGGTCAATGCGGCCAATCGATACCTCAAAGCGGCTCTTTGCGAGGCCGCCTGGGCCGCCTCTCACACCAAGAACACCTATCTGGCCGCGCAGTACTGCCGCCTCGCTCGCCGGATTGGGAAGAAAAAAGCGCTCGTCGCCGTCGGACACAGCATCCTTGTCATCGTCTACCACGTCCTCTCTCGCAGAACGCCCTACCAAGAACTCGGCGGCAACTACTTCCAACGCCAGAACGCCGACGCGCACAAGAACCGGCTCATTCGCAAGCTCGAGGCACTCGGCCTCAGGGTCACCGTGGAGAAAGCGGCCTAATGTCCTGCGTTTTCATAGAAGGCGCTCGGTCGAGCCCGGCCTGGCGAGCCGAGCGCCGGTGCCGAAGGCAGATCCCGAGCAAGCGAGAGCGACGGTCAGAACGTTCTCCCGATCGAGAAGTCGAATCCGGACCGCCGCTCCTTCAAGCGGTTGATCGGGAAGCCGAATTGATCGGTCGGCGTCTTCGGATCGAGGTTGAACGAGTAGATGAAGCGGAGCGGCGCCTGGAAGATCGGGAGAAAGATCCGCAGCTCCGCGCCGACGGCGCTCCGGACCCGGGTCAGGTCGATGCCCTGGCTCTCGTGATACGTGTTTCCGACGTCCACGAAGGCGAGCATTTTCGCCGGGCCGAGCGAGGCAAACACGTACTCGGCGTTCAAGATGAAGTACTTGTCCCCCCCGAGAATGCGTCCGGCCTCGTCGGTGAAGATCTGGTCGTCTCTCTGCAGCGGGAGGATGGAGCCCGTTCGGAACCCCCGGATGCTCGACTCGCCGCCGAGCTGGAATCGCTCGAAAATCGGAACCTCGCCGCCCGAGAACGGGGCCACGTAGCCGGCTTCGAAGTTCAATCCCAGGTAGGCGTGACGGGGAAAGCGGACCGGGACGTAGGCCGATCCGCCGATCAGGGGCTTCACGAAGTCCTGATTGCCGCCGAGGACGTTGCCGGCGACCTGCGCAGTGACGTACATCCGGTATCCCCGATTCGGATCGAAGGGGTCGTTGCGGCTGTCGAACCGGTATCCGGGAGTGAGCGACGAGGTCGTGCCGGTCACCTCGGTGAACTTCTCCGGCGGCGCGGGCTGGCCGGGCGGGACCTGCGCGCCGCGAACCGGAAAGTTCGCCTTCACGTCCTCGTAGGCGTACAGAAGAGACCAGCTGTCGAAGAGCCCGATGCCCTTCCCGTAGAACGCCGTGCCGCCCTGGCGCTTCTCGTCGATGTTGAGGTATTCGATGTTGCGCCGGAAGAGGGAGACGCCGACCGTCTGGTTGCGGTCCATGAACCAGGGAACGGTGTAGGACACGTCGTAGTAATTGGAGATCCTTCCGATCTGCGCGGAGGCGCCGATGACCTCGCCGCGCCCGAGAAAGTTCCGGGTCTGGAAGGAGAACTGGCCGAAGAAGCCGTCGAGCGCCGAGTAACCCGCGCCGAACTGGACCTCGTTCTTGCTCGCCTCCGTGCCCTTGATGACGAGGTCGACCTTCCTCTGTTCCGGCCGGACGGAAAACTCCGGCTCTTCGGAAATCTTGAAGTACCCGAGCTGCTGGAGCTTCTGGAGGCTCTTCTTGACCGCCTCCATGTTCATCACGTCGCCTTCATCGAGCGCGAACTCCCGGCGAATGACCTTGTCGCGCGTCGTCGTGTTCCCTTTGACCTCGAGGTGGCCGAGATAGAACTTGTCCCCCTCGTAGATCTTGACGTTGACGTTCACCCGGTGATCGCCGACCTCCGTGTAGACCGGATCCGCGTACCAGTAGATGTAGCCGCGCGACTTGTAGCGCGTCTCGATCCGCTGCAGCGCCTCGACGAGTCGCTCGCGGTTCAGCACGGAACCGGGCGGAAGCTCGTAGAACTCCCGGAGGAGCTGGTTTGCGGGAATGACCGTCGGCTCCGGCGGCTCCGCCGGCTGTCCCTGCTGATTCACCCGGGTGACCTGAATCTCGCCCGTGTAGAAGCGCTCCCCTTCGACGATCGGTATCGTGATCCGCGCCCGGCGTTTCACGTTCTTCGGCTTCGCCTTCGGATTCTTGACGAAGATCTCGAGCTTCGGATCTTTGACGACGACGTCCTTGTAACCCTTCGACTGATAGAGCGCCTTCAGGTTCTCGACGTCCTCGTCGTAGTTTGCCTGGCTGTAGGTGGTCTTCTCCGGTGAGATGAACCGCCACCACGTGCTCACTTTCGTTTTCTTCATCGCCATCCGGAGACGCCGGTCCGAGATCACCTGGTTGCCTTCGAAGTCGATGGAGGCGATCTTGACCTTCTCGCCTTCGTCGATGACGAAGACGACCTTCTTCTCGGTCTTCGAGACGTCTTCGATCCGGTAATCCACCGTCGCGCTGCGGAATCCCTTTTCGAGGTAGAGGTCGGCGATCGCCGATCGCGTCTTCGCGATCTCCCGCAGCGAGAGCGGCGCGCCCTGGTGGACCTCGATCTTCTCTTCTTTCAGCTTGTCCTTGATGTCGGACGTCGCGACCTTCTTGTTGCCGGAGTATTCGACCGCCGAGATCGTCGGCCGCTCCTCGATGGTGACGACGAGAGTGACGCCGGCCGGTTCCCGCTCCGCTTCGACGGACACGTTTTCGAGCAGCCCGACGTCCCAGAGAGCCTGGAAGTTCGACCGGATCTTCTCGGGGTCGTAGGGATCGCCGACCCGGACACCGAGGTAATGCGCAATCGTTTCCGGTGAAACCGTCTGATATCCGACGACACGGATGCCGACGATCCGCTCCGCGGGGGCGGCGGGCGGAAGCGCTGCGGCCGGAGTCGGAGCGGTCTCGCCGGGCCGAGCCGCCCCGGGGGCGGGCGTCGGCGAGGGTACCGGCGGCGCCGTCTGAGCCGGCGTCGGCACGGCCCCTGCGGGCGCGGGCGGCGAGGGCGGCTGCACGGCCGGCGTGTCGCGAACCGGAGGCGCCTGGGCGAGCACCGGGAGCGACCCGAGGAGGAGGAGCGCGGCGCGGACTGCGACTGCCAGTGCGAAACGGGCGCCCGCCGCCTTCGGGCAGATGTCGCGCTCCGGGACGTCTCTCCGCTGCCGCAAACGCAATGAGTATCCCTCTCGAGGTGAGGATTATTCCCGAATCGCCGGGGCCGGAGACGGAAATCGGAAAGCCGGCGCCCGATTACCGATTATCGACTACTGACTCTAGTCGGTGCCGATCGGCTCGGTCTCCCGCGCCAGCACGCGAAGCCCGTCGGGACCGACCCGGATCTCGATCGACTCGACGCGCTCGTCGCGGCTCTGGATCAGGAGCTCGGACACGGGGTCCTCGATGTACTTCTGGATCGCCCGCCGCAGCGGCCGCGCGCCCATGTTCGGGTCGTCGCCGCTCTGCTGGAGCAGCCACTCGATCGTCGCGTCGTCGACGTCGAGCGTTGCACCCTTCGGAGCGAGAGTCGCGTTGACGTCATCGATGAGGAGGCGGCAGATCTTGGCCAGCTCCTCGCGACCCAGCGGGTGAAAGACGATCGTCTCGTCGATGCGGTTGATGAACTCGGGAGAAAAGTCGCGCTTCAGCTCCTTCAGAACGAGCTCTTCGATCTCGCGGATGTTCTGCCGCTCGGGCGTCCCGCCGAATCCGAGGCGGGTTCGGCTCACGAGGTGCTTCGTCCCGATGTTGGACGTCATGATGATGAGCGTGTTCTTGAAGTCCACGAGGTTTCCATAGGCGTCGGTCAGGATGCCGTCCTCGAGGATCTGGAGCAGCAGGTTCGCGATGTCCGGGTGCGCTTTCTCGATCTCGTCGAACAGGATCACGCTGTAGGGATTCCGCCGGATCCGTTCGGTCAGCTGGCCCCCCTCTTCGTGTCCCACGTATCCGGGAGGCGATCCGATGAGCTTCGAGACGGCATGCTTCTCCATGTACTCGGACATGTCGAAGCGCACGAGCGCCTTCGTGTTCTCGAAGAGGAACTCCGCGAGCCGCCGCGCGACCTCCGTCTTTCCGACGCCGGAGGGCCCGAGGAAAATGAAGGAGCCCATCGGCCGATTCGGATTGTTCACCCCGAGGCGCGAACGCCGAATCGCCTTCGAGACGCCGACGATCGCCGCTTCCTGTCCGACGATGCGGCGTCGCAGCGCGTCCTCCATGTGAAGGAGTTTCTCGGCCTCCTCCATCTCGAGGGAGGCGACGGGAATCCCGGTCCAGGACGAGATGATCTCCTCGATGTCGCGGCGCGTGACTTCCTGCGTGGCCTCGGGGCGATCCGCGGTCTGCGCTTTGGTCCGCTCGATCTCTTCCTTCAGCTCGATCTCGCGTTCGCGCAGGAAGACCGCCTTCTCGAAATCCTTGTCCGAGATTGCCTTCTTCATCTCCTTGACGATCTGGCGCGTCTCGATCTCGAGCTTGCGGAGGTTCTGCGTGTCCGCGACCCTCTTCAACTTCACCTTCGCGCCCGCTTCATCGAGGATGTCGATCGCCTTGTCCGGGAAGAACCGGTCTGTGATGTAGCGGTTCGACTGGTACACGGCCGTCTTGATCGCCTCGGGCGAGTAGCGGACCTTGTGGAACTGCTCGTACCGGTCCTTGACGCCTTCCAGGATCTCGAACGTCTCGACCTCGGAGGGCGCGGTGACGTGGATCGCCTGGAACCGGCGCAGGAGGCTGCGGTCCTTCTCGATGTACTTGCGGTACTCCTTCAGCGTCGTCGCGCCGATGCAGGAGACCTCTCCCCGCGAGAGCGCCGGCTTCAGGATGTTGGCTGCGTCGAGCGATCCCTCGGCGGAACCCGCGCCGATCAAGGAATGGATCTCGTCGATGAAGATGATCAGGTCCGGGTTCTCGCGCAGCTCGCGGATGATCCCCTTCAGCCGCTCCTCGAACTGTCCGCGGTACTTCGTGCCGGCCACGATCAGCGACAGATCGAGCGCGAGGATTTTCTTCGCCGAAAGGAACATGGGCACCGCGCCCTCGACGATACGGGTGGCGAGGCCTTCCACGATCGCGGTCTTCCCGACGCCCGGCTCGCCCAGGAGAATCGGGTTGTTCTTCGTGCGACGGGACAGGATCTGGATGATCCGCTCGACCTCCTTCTCCCGGCCGATCAGGGGATCGAACGTGCCGGAGGCGGCGAGCTGCGTCAGGTCGCGGCTGTATTCGGCCAGGAACGGGAGCTCTTTCTTCTGCTTCGAGACCTCGCGCTCCTTGATGAGAGAGATCGTCTCTTCGCGCACGCCGTAGAGGTTGAAGCCGCGGGCGGTCAGGAGCCGCCCGGCCACGCACCCGTCCACGCGCAGGAGGCCGATCAGGAGATGCTCGGTGCCCACGTAGGGGTGCATCATCGACTCCGCCTCGTGGGAGGCGTAGGCGAGGATCTTCTTCGACTCTTCGGAAAGCGGCAGTTCCGCGGTCGAGGAGATCCGCTCGACGAAAATCCGGTCGCCCTCGATCTCGCGACGGACCTCTTCCGGCTTCACGTTGAAGCGGGCGAAGATCTCCTTGATGATGTCTTCGCCCTCGCGGAGGATTCCGAGCAGGAGGTGCTCGGACTCGATCACCTTGGAGCCGAGCTTGGACGCCTCGTAGCGCGCGAAGAAAAGGGCGCGCCGTGCCTTCTCGTTGTACTTCTCAAACATCCGCGGGCCTCGGATCGTCGTCGGCGCGGCGAGAGAACCCGATGGGATCCATGGTTAGCCGGGGAAACCGGTCGCGGGGAGAATTCCTTCCCGGGACATCGCGAAAATCTTATCACAGCGCTTCGCCAGTTCCGGGTTGTGAGTGACGAGCACGGTCGTCATTCCCCGCTCTTCGTGGAGTTCGGCGAGGAGACCGAAGACGACGCTCGCGGATTCCGCGTCGAGGTTCCCGGTCGGCTCGTCCGCGAGCAGGATGCGTGGCTCGCGGGCGAGGGCGCGCGCGATCGCGACGCGCTGCTGCTCGCCTCCGGAGAGTGATCGCGGAAGGTGAGAACGCCGTTCGGCGAGCCCCACGCGGTCGAGAAGACGCGATGCGAGCCGGTGCGCTTCGTCCGCGGGGAGTCCGGCGATTCTGTGCGGAAACGCGACGTTCTCCTCGGCCGTGAACTCCGGCAGCAGGTGGTGAAACTGAAAAACGAATCCGATGTTGTCGTTGCGGAAACGCGCCCTCTCCCGCGGCGAGAGCTCGTCGAGCGACTGGCCGAAGATCTCGACTCGGCCCGAATCGGGCCGGTCGATGCCGCCGAGCAGGTGGAGGAGCGTACTCTTGCCGATTCCGGACGGTCCCATGACGGCGGCGAAGACGCCCTCCTCGAGCTCGAAGTCGAGGTTCTCGAACACCTTCACCGGAGCGGCCTCGCCCATGTACGTCTTCGACAGACCCAGGGCTTTGACGGCGATCATCTCGGGAGCCGGGAAACGGAAAACGGAAAACGGAAAACGGGTGGGAAGCCGACTCCTTCGTTTCCCGTTTCCCGTTTCCCGTGTTCCGGCTTCGTCACCGCGACAGCCTGATCGCTTCCCCGGCTGCCAATCGCGCCGCGGCTCTCGCGGGGAGCACCGCGGCCGCCATTGCGGTGAGGAGGGCGAACGCGGCGACGAGCGCGACCTCCGTCGGATGCACGGCGAAGGGGACGTGCGTGAGCAGGTACACGTCGGCCGGCAGCGAGACGATCTCGTAGCGATCGAGGAGGATCGACGCCGAGACGCCGATCGCGATCCCGAGAGCCGTCCCGATCCCTCCGATGAACGCGCCGAGAGTGAGGTAGATCCGCGCGAGCGAGCCCGGGGTCGCCCCGAGTGCAGTCAGGACTCCGAGGTCCCGCTTCTTCTCGACCACCGTCAGCGCGATGTTCGAGACGATGGTGAGCGCCGCGACGACGATGACCAGGGCGACCGTCGCGAAGATCACCGCCTTCTCCAGGCGGAGGGCGAAGGAGAGCGGCGCGTTCAGCTCGCGCCACGTCTCGACGCGGTAGTCGGGGCCGAGGAGCAACGACACGGCACGCGCGGCCGTCTCCGCGCGCGCGGGGCTCGAGAGCCGCGCCTCGTACGCCCGAGCGCCGGTTGCGACCCCGGACAGGAGCCGCGCGGTGTCTTCGCTGACTTCGACGTCCGGAGCCTTCT
>DASUAD010000246.1:0-2173 GCA_035763965.1 Thermoanaerobaculia bacterium
CGGTAGTTTCGCGCTCCGAGCTTGGCGTCCCAGCGGAAGAGCAGACGCCCCTGGTGTGCCTGCTCGACGGGATTTGCGGGCTCGCGGATGGTCCGTGTGAACGCGGAGGTTGGAGTCCATGGCCCGTGAGTGACGCCAGCCTGGTCGGCCTGGGGGAAGTTGGCCCGCGTCTTCCAGTGCCAGATTCCAGTGCCCTTCATCTCCGTCGGCGTGAAGGCGGCGGAGGGAAGGCCGACGAACGACTGGTTGAGGCCGTTCGGGAACTCCACTTCGATGTCGTACGACACTGCCCGCGGCACGGAGAACCACTGCCACGTCGGCAGCGCATCTCCCCGGTCCGGGTTGGCGGGGTCGAGATGCGGCACGGCGAGTGTCTTCCGAAAGCTTCCCGTCGCCGACCAGGTGAGCCCGTGCAGGTTCTCGTCGTCGGCGCGCACCCGCCAGTAGAGGTCGACGTCCGCGTCGAAGGTCCTCATGCTCGTGTGCGCCGTTGAGTCCGTGACGACGTCCTCCAGGATGGCGCTTGCGAAGGTGGGATCGCGTGATACCTGCAGGCGGTACCGGCGCGCCGCCTCGACAGGAGTCCAGTGGAAGCGGGCAGGGCTCTCGAACACGGTCCCGTTCGCCGGTGAGAGGATGTCCGGCGGGACCGACTGCTTGTGGAAGGCTGCCGGAGCGCTGAAGCGCGGAGCCGTGACTACCCCATCGCCGTTCCCGTCGGTCGCCGGCAGGACGACCCAGTAGTAAGCCGTCGTCTCGTCCGGATACGACCTCGTCCCGAACCCGGTTCGCGGCGCGTACGCCGGCAACTTGGTGAAGGCGTAGTCGACGATGTTCGTGAAGTCGGGATCCCTGGCGACGATGACGAAGTAGCTCTCGGCTCCCAGCAGCGGCTTCCAGCGGAAGAGCGGCATCGCGGAAGCCGTCGAGGCACGGGCCGGAAGCAAGTAGTCGCCGCTTCCCATCGCTCCGGTCGAACAGGTCGGCGAGCACGCGGCACCTGTCGGTGGGCCGGTCCAGACGAAGGCCGGGTTGTCGGCGTCGGGCAGATACGTCTCCGCGCTTCGCACGTACGCGCCGACCGCATCGGACGCGCGGTCGAGGGCGGTGACGCGGACGCAGTAGGCGTGACCCGCGACGAGGGAGGGAAAGTCGGTGGAGACGAACGGCTGCTCGATGTCACTGCCGTACGGCTTGCGACCGTTCCACCCGGAGCCGAGCGGCGTCCAGGACGTCGTCGCGGTCCTCGTCTTCCAGTGCTCGAGGGTCGCCGTCCACTGGCAGCCGTTTGCGAATCGCGTCACCTCGACCTCGTACGCGGATGCACCGGGAACGGCGTCCCAGTCCACGATCGGCGTCGACGTCTCGTAAGCGGACTCCGTCGGGAAAGGATTGTCGAGCATGCGCAGGTCGTCGACGCTCGGCAGCACGTTGTCGAAGCTCTTGAAGAACTCGGGGCCGACGTTCCAGACACCCGCGTTCCTGCTCGGATCGACCGCCCTGACGCGCCAGTAGTAGTAGTTGTTCGGAAGGACGATCTTCGGGGTGAAGGTTGTGCCGATCGTCGTCACCTTCGTGATGAAGTTGACGTCGCAGCAGACCTTCGAGCCGGGAGCCCAATCGCTCGAGGAGTTGATCTCGACCTCGTAGCCGGCCGCGCCGGGGACCGCATCCCAGCTGAACTCGTGGTCGTAGATCTCGATGGGGTCAGCCACGTCCTCGACCTCGGGCTGCGTCGAGGAGGGCCAGGTCCAGACGAACGAGCGGACGGCGGACGGGGCCCCGCGGTTCCCCGCGGGATCGATGGGCGTGATACCCCAGTAGTACGTCTTGTCGGGAGTGAGCGGCTTCGACAGCGTGAACACCGAGGCCTGGGTCTCGATCGGGCCGCCGGACCAGACCAGGGAACCGAGACCGGGATCGGTCGCCACGCTCACGAGGTACCTCCACGCGCCGGGCACCGCCGCCCACGCGAGCCGGAAGTGATCCGTCGGATAGCTGAAGACATCTCCCTCGGCCGGGGCCAGAAGCGCAGGCGCGGACGCCCAGTTCTTCTCGATGGACATGCCGCCGGACCAGGGAGAGACCGAGCCGTCGCCGCTCACAGCCCGCACACGCCACCAGTACGAACCGTTCGGGATCGCCTTGACCAGCGTCGCACTCGTGTTGCGCG
>DASUAD010000247.1:0-2047 GCA_035763965.1 Thermoanaerobaculia bacterium
TCGTCGATGTACAGGATCTCGACGCGGTCCGTTTCCTCCGGCTCGACGAACTCGTTCACGCCGACGACGATCTTGTCCTTCGTGTCGAGGGCCCTCTGGTAGGCATAGGCCGCGTCCATGATCTCGCGCTGCGGGAAGCCCGCCTCGATCGCCTCGACCATGCCGCCGAGCGCGTCGATGCGACGGAAGTAGTCGAAACATCCGCGCTCCATCCGGTTCGTCATCTCCTCGACGAAGTAGGAGCCGCCGAGCGGGTCGATCGTGTTCGCGACCCCCGACTCGTGAGCGATGACCTGCTGGGTCCGCAAGGCGAGCTTCACGGCGAAGTCGGAAGGAAGAGCGAGCGTTTCGTCGAGCGAGTTGGTGTGGAGCGAGTTCGTCCCGCCCAGCACCGCAGCGAGCGCCTGGACGGTCGTGCGGACGACGTTGTTGTAGGGCTGCTGAGCGGTCAACGAGCAACCCGCGGTCTGCGTGTGGAACCGGCACATCCACGACCGCGGGTCCTGCGCGCCGAATCGCTCCCGCATCGTCTTCGCCCATACGCGGCGAGCCGCCCGGTATTTTCCGATCTCTTCGAAGAAGTCGTTGTGGGCGTTGAAGAAGAACGAGAGGCGCGGAGCGAACTCGTCGACGGGCAGGCCTGCCTCGATCCCGTACTTCACGTACTCGACTCCGTCGCGCAGGGTGAAGGCGAGCTCCTGCAGGGCGGTCGAGCCGGCTTCCCGGATGTGGTAGCCGGAGATCGAGATGGTGTTCCAGCGCGGCACGTGCTTCGCGCAGAACGAGAACTGGTCGGTGATGAGCCGCATCGAGGGACGGGGCGGGAAGATGTACTCCTTCTGCGCGATGTATTCCTTCAGGATGTCGTTCTGCAGGGTGCCGCCGACCCGCTCCCACGGGGTGCCGTGCTTCTCGGCCACCGCCAGGTACATCGCGAGGGCGATCGGCGCGGTCGAGTTGATCGTCATCGAGGTCGTGACCACCCCGAGGTCGATTCGATCGAAGAGGGTCTCCATGTCGGCGAGCGAATCCACCGCGACGCCGCACTTCCCGACTTCCCCGCGCGCCATCTCGTGGTCGGAGTCGTATCCGTAGAGCGTCGGCAGGTGAAAAGCCGTCGAGAGTCCGGTCTGGCCGCGGTCGAGAAGGTAGTGGAAACGCTCGTTCGTCTGTCGCGCCGTTCCGTAGCCGGCGAACTGGCGCATCGTCCAGAGCTTTCCCCGGTACATCGTCGGCTGCACGCCGCGCGTGAAGGGGTACTCTCCCGGCCAGCCGAGGTCCCGCTCGGAATCGAAGCCGGCGACGGAGTCGGCAGCGGCGAGCGGATCGACCTCGGCTCCGGAGACGGTGGTGAAGTCCCGCTTCCACGGGGGCCGGCGCGCGTACGCCCGGCTCACGGCCGTCTCCCACCGGCGCCGGCCTTCGCGGGTGCCGGGCGCAATCGTCGGATCGTCGCGCTCGTCGTCGCTCATCAGTTCCTTCCGGCTGTGCAGGATAGCCCAATCGTCTCAGAGATTTCCATCGAGCTGCCTCCTCGGCGACACAAGGCATGAAAGATGCAGTACTGATCCTCGGCCATTTGGCCTACGCAAGGAGGAACTTCATGATGAAACGGATCACGACTCTTCTGGGGATTCTCGCGGCGGTGGCGTTCGCGGTGGCGTGTGCGCAGACCGACGCGGGGATCACGACCAAGGTCAAGTCGAAGCTCGCGGCGGATGACACGGTGAAGGCCTACCAGATCGACGTCGACACGAAAGACAAGGTCGTCACCCTTTCGGGCAACGTGGACAGCCAGGCGGCAAAGGACCAGGCGGTCAATCTGGCGCGCTCCACGGAGGGTGTCGCCGACGTGGTGGACAACATCACCCTGGCCGGCGGATCGGCCGCAATGCCGGGCGAGATGGGCGGCGCTGCCCCGGCTCCGGGCGGCGAAGGCGATGCCGCGATGGGGGGCAACGCCCCGAACCCCGAGCCGGATCGGCCGGCCGGCGAGGTGGTAGACGACGCGGCGATCACGGCGGCCGTCAAGGCGAAGCTCCTCGCC
>DASUAD010000248.1:0-5020 GCA_035763965.1 Thermoanaerobaculia bacterium
CCCGCGAAGGTCACGTTGTTCCAGGCCGACTGCGAAAAGAGCGGCCCGACCATGGCGAGGCCGAGCGCGATTGCGAGCGCGGCTCCCGTGAGCGGGCGACCCTCGGGTGAAACCGCGGCCTGGAATCCTCCCGAAGAGAGCGCCGCGTCCGGCCGGGGGAGCAGCAGCCCGCAGGCCGTCAGGCCGAGCAGCGCCGCGAGCTTGGCAAACGTGAAGACGTTCTGCGTCGTCGTACCCGCCTGGAGTCCCGTCGCGTTCGACGCGGTGAGCAGGACGATCACCCCGACGCCGACCCCCTGCGCGACCGAGACAGAGAACGGCCCGATCGCGGTCTTCGTTTCGGAAACCGCGGGCCAGAGGACTCCGAGGAATTTTGCGAACGCGACGGCAACGGCCGCGATCGTCCCCGTCTGAACGACCAGGAACATCGTCCAGCCGAACAGGAAACCGAAGAGCGGTCCATACGCCTCGCGGAAGAAAACGTACTGCCCGCCCGCTTTCGGCATCATCGCCGCGAGCTCGGAACAGCAGAGCGCGGCAATCATCGTCAGGAGCCCCGCGATCGCCCAAGCAGCGATAACCCAGCCACCCGAGCCGAGCACGCGCGCGCTCTTCGCGGACACGATGAAGATGCCCGAGCCGATCATCGAACCGACGACGAGAGTCGTGGCGTCGAGTCGGCTGATGCCGCGGACGAGCTCGCGTTTCAAATGGGGTTCGTCGTGCGACCGCGCCGAGCCCGCCGGATCCGGTTCTCGATCAGCTTCGCGCCGCGCAGGGACGCGGCGGTCGTCAGTCCTTCGACGTGCTCACTGTCGCGCCGGATGATCATCCCCGCGCCGAGAAACCCGACTGCGGTCACGCGGCCTCGATCACGCGCAGCGGATCCGACCGGATGGCTTCGCCCCCGGCACTGAACCGGTGAATCATCACGTCGGAGAGTCCGACCAGGAGCGCCGCGGCGCCCGCGATCAGCATGTGCGTTCGGAGACCCGCGGGCTTGTCGGCGAGCTCGCGCTCGGCGCCGATCAGGCCGCCGAGAACCATCGCGAGCGCCACTTCGCCGAGTCTCTCCAGATCCGGACTCACGTGAGGGAATCGTAAATCGGAAATGGAGAATCGAGGGATTCGACTTCTCCACTTCGATTACAGATTACCGGCGCCGGGCGTGGCTGCTACTTGTGGCCCTCCGCGCGAGCCGTGAAAGCGGCGAGCCGGTCCATGATCTTGGGGATCAGCTTCCGGGACATCCAGGCCTCACCCGAGCTCACGGCCTCGAGGGCCTCCGGCAGGAAGCGCTCGATGTCCTTCTTGCTGACGCAGCCGAGTGCGCCGTGGGAAAGTGCTTCCAGGATCTTCGCCTGGGGTGCGCGACCGACGAGCAGGATGACGCGCGTGCGAGCGCTCTTGCGCCGCAGGACCGAAATCAACGAGGCTCCGAACTCCGACGAGAGCTTCAGGTCGAGCAGGACCACGCGCGGCTTCAGCCGCGCAGTCGCGGAAACCGCTTCGAGACCCGTCTGCGCGACGCCGACGATTCGCATCCCCCGCAGCGAATGGATCACCCGGGTGGCGGCGTTTCGGGTTGCCCTGTCGCGGTCCGCGATCAGGATGTTGACCACGGGCATCCGACGCTTCTTCACCCAATCGAGGCTGCCGGCCCGACGGCGAGTCCGGGTTGCCTTCTTTTTCCGCTTCACCGCGTCACCCGGTTGTACTCGGTCACGAAAAGGGCCAGTCCCAGTCGATCGGAGAGCCCCAGCTTTCGAAAGATGGCCGTCAAGTGAGCCTTCACCGTGGCCTCCGTGATGTTCAGCCGTCCCGCGATTTCCTTGTTGCTCGCGCCTCCGCCGATCAGCTGCGCGATCTCACGCTCCCGCGGGGTCAGCCGGTCGAGCCGGGTGTCGAGGTTCGGCGGGAACTCCTTGTGCCGGCGCTCGGTGAGTGACGTCAGCTCTTCGAGCAGCGGCGCATAGACGTTTCGCGCGACCCAGATCTCGCCCTTGAGAACGACGGTGACCGCCTTCTTCAGGAGCATGGGATCCGTCTCCGAGCTGCAGTACCCGCGCGCGCCCGACTTCAGCGCCGCGAGCCCCTCGCGATCGTTCGGCGTGCTCGTCAGCAGCATGACGGACGTGAGCGGAGAGAGTCTCTGGATCGCCGGCACGCCCTCGACCCCGCCGAGACCGGGCAGCGCGAGGTCGAGCAGAAGGACCGCCGGCTTCAGGTTGGCCATGCTGCGCTCGAGTGCGGATCGTTCGGCGACTTCGTACAGAGGGAACTTCTCCTGCAGCCCCTGGGCCCACTGACCGCGAACGCCCGCGATGGGGCTCGCGATCAGGACGACAGATGCAGCGCGCGCTCTCTCCGACATGTGATTCGAACGAAGGCTCCCGACAACCTACAAGGGCTGCGGCGGAGTGTCAATTGAAGAGACGCAGAACATTGCGTCTGGCACGGAGTCTGCTCCTACGAAAGTCGAAGGGGGTGCGTGCAGATCGGAGGTGCTTCGATGACGAAGTTCGCTACTCGAATCCTCGCGGTCGTGCTGTTCGCCGGGGCGCTCGGGGCGCTGTCGGCGGCTCAGCTCCCCCCTCCGCCTCCGCTGCCTCGCCCGCCGCTGCCCGACGAGATCCATCCGGTCATCGTCGAGATCGCGCCGCCGCCGGTCCGCGTGGAAAGAGTCACCGTCGCCCGCCCCGGAACGGGTTACGTCTGGGCGCGCGGTTACTGGGACTGGGATGGCGACTCCTGGGCGTGGGTGCCGGGCCGCTGGGTGATCGCCCCGGTCGCCGGCGCAACGTGGATCGCGCCGCGATACATCCGGATTTCGACCGGATGGCGCTACGTTCCCGCGCACTGGTCGAGCCAGCGGGTCGTCACGGTCGAGCGGGTGAAGCCCACCCGGCCGCGCGGACACGTCGAGGCAAAGGGCAAGGGGCACTGGAAGGCGAAAGGAAAGGGGCACCCGAAGTAGGACCGGGCTTCCGATCGTGGTACGAGCCGCGCGGAAGCTCGACACAGCCCGGCGAGTCCGTCGGGCGGCGTTGAAAAAAGTCGCCTGATCCGGGAAACCGCTATTTCCCCAAGTTCTCCACGAGCTCGACGCGCCGGTTCCTGGCCCGCCCCTCTTCGGTGTGATTCGACGCGACGGGCGCCGCAAAGGAGACGCCGAACGGCGTGAGCCGCTCCCGCGCGACTCCGAAGCGGCTCGCGAGCGCGTTGACGACTGCCGTCGCGCGCCGCTGGGAAAGGTCGCTGTTGAATGCGAACGTGCCGACGTTGTCGGTGTGGCCGACGACCAGGACCTTCATGGAAGGAGAGCCCTTCAGGAGCTTTCCGATCTCCTCCAGCGTCGGATCCGACTCCGGCTTGATGTCGGTCTTGTTGAAGTCGAAGTAGATCCCGTAGAGCGCGACTTTTCCGGTCCCGGCGATGGCCTTTGCCATATCGGACGCATTGACGGTGACCATCTTCTGTTCGCGCGCTTTCGTTTCGAGGATGTCGACGACCGCCATCGTCCGGCCGTTGAACCCGAGACAGGCGTCGTTCCGGTCGGGCGAGACGATCGCGTAGGTCAGGACCGAAACGTGCGCGCCGGCGGCCGGCATCTCCGCCGCCGTGTAGCGCTGGTCGGTGATCTTCTCGGCCATCGCGCACCAGCCGTTGGAGCCGTGCGCCTCCGTGACGCGCTCGGCGGGATAGAGGTACATCGCGAGGCTCGAGTCTCCTCCGCCGCCTCCACTCGACCTCTCCGGGTCGCCTCCGCATTCCGCGCCCTTGCACTCGAAGAGGATCTTCCCGCCCTTCGTCCGGATCTCGTCCTGGTAGTTGCGCAGTACTTCGAGCGGAGAGCGGTCCGCCGGAATCACGTAGACGAGCCGGGTGTAGACGCCTTCGAGGGTCTTCTTGTTCTTCGGTTCGTGGGCTCGGTTGTTGTTGCCGACCTTCTTGTCCGGGACTGCCTCGAGACGCGAGATCGGCAGAGTGAACTCCGCGAAGCTCTTGCGCTCGGAGAAGACGAGGTAGGAGCCCTCGTAGCGCTTCAAGAGAGGGTTGTCTCGCGTACCGGGCTTGTCGGCGGTGGGGATCGTCGCTTTGGGCAAGGCGAGGCCAAGGAGCAGGACCGGAAGGAGTCGGAACATGAGCCCTCCTGGAACGTGCCGGCGGGGAACCGGCGGACACCGGGTAGAGAACGCCAGGAGCATACCCGGTTTCCTTTCGGCGGTTCGGCGTGTCCAATCCGCATGGTGGCGATGACCGCAGCCGGGACGGCGTCTCCGGTGTCCCTTCAGAAAGGGATGTCGGCGGAGATGGAGGAGCGCAGGCTCCTCGAGCGAATCCGGGCGGGCGATCGTCGAGCGGCCGAGACGCTCGTCGAAGGGACGTATTCCGAGGTTTTCGCCTCTCTCGTCCGCCTGTGCGGAGACCGCGACCTCGCGGCGGACTTGACGCAGGAGACCTACCGGAAGGCCTGGCAGTCTCTTCCGGGGTTCGACGGCCGCTCGCGGTTTTCGACCTGGCTCTACCGGATCGCTTACAACGCTCTGCTCAATCACACGCGTCAACACCTGAGGGTGGTTCCGCTCGAAGGAGACGGCGCGACGGTTCCCACCGATCCGGCAGGGAGCGCCGAGGAGGCGATCGGCAACTCCGAGATCTCTCTCCGGCTCCGGCGGGCCGTCCTCGCGCTTCCCGAGGAGCTTCGTTTCCCCGTCACCGCCCGCTTCTGGGCGGGCCAGTCCGTCTCCGACATCGCCCGGCACGAGGGCGTCACGACCGTCGCGATCCGAAAGCGCCTGCGCCGCGCGCTCGCGAACCTCGACTCGGCGCTCCAAGGAGTCATTCCATGAACCGGGTGAAGAAGATCGACGTCGAAAAGATGCTGTCCGAGTCGCCGACCGCGGCGCCTCCCGAGGATCTCCTCGAAAACCTGAAGGCGGAGATCCCCGAAGAGATGCCGGAGACTCCCGGCGTCCTCACAGGATCCCCCGCCGGAGCGCCGGCGTGGATGAAGGCG
>DASUAD010000249.1:0-5071 GCA_035763965.1 Thermoanaerobaculia bacterium
CGCTTCGCCTCCTCTTTCGCTTCGTGCTCCCGCAGCGCGTGTGCCGCCGCCTCCATGACCTCGTTCTCCGGGGTTCGCATGTCGAGGTGCAGCACCCCGACCACCTTCTGAGCGAGACTTTTCGAGAGCTGCGATCGAATGAGCGGCAGGATCACGTCGTCACCGGCGAGGAACACGTACTCGGCGCGATCCTCGGCTACGATCCGGCCGAGCCGGTCCACGAGCTCCTTGACGTGGTGCAGGTAATGGTCTTCGACGTGACGCTGATAGCGCAGCTGGGACCACCCCCCGACATCGGTCCGCGAGACCTTCTCTCCCGCGAGCTCTTCGCCTTTGATCGTCCGACCGCGCCCGAACACGTGGATTCGCGCATGGTTCGTGTCCGCGAGGACGACGGCGTGACGCGGGTAGCGGTCCACGATCCGGGCGAGCGGGTAGAGGTGGGGGCGGTCGCCCATCGTCAGCCGGTGCTTTTCGATCGGCGCATCGAGCTGGAGGGCCTCGAAGAAGTTGGCGGCCGAGCAGGCAAAGATCGCGATCCCGTTGGCGGAGGGACGGACTTCCGCGGCGAGCCAGCGTTCGATCGCCTCGACGTCTTTCTCGAAGCTCTCCCGCTCCCGGGAACGGAGCTCGAAGCTCTCGATCCGCCTCCGGAGCTCCTTCCGCACGAACGCGCCGTAGTTGTCCTTTCCCCGGCTGTCGGGCCGCGCATCCAGGTACAGGCTCACGAGCGGAAACGGCGCGGGCTCCATCCGCGCGAGCCGGTCCAGAGTGCCAGCGAGTGACGGGGTCGCGGTCGTCATTTCCATCCCGGTTCCTTTCGAACTCCGGCGGAGCAAGCCATGTGCCGGAAAGGCTCGCGCGCGGAGTCCTTCGGAAAGATACAATCCTTCCCCGAACGAAGTCCCTCGAAATGGAGATGTCATGAAACGACCCGCGTCCGGCGCGACCGTTTTGCTCGTCCTGTTTGCCGCCGCGCTCGGCGGCAGTGGCTGCATCCAGAAGGCGAAGCCGGCGACGCCGGCAGGCTTCATCCCGGACAAGGAGCTGGAAAAGCCGTCCGACCTTCCGTTCCAGAAGGCGTGGCGAAAGAAGGATCTCGACTGGCGTCATTACACGGCGATCTACATCGCCCCGTGGAACACGGAATACCTGCGCCAGATGAACTGGTGGGAGAAGCTCGAGCGCGGTGAGAAGGTCAAGGAAGACGCGAAGGAGCTCGCGGGCTACGCGCGCGGCGTGTTCGAGGAGGCGTTCCGCAACGACCGGAAACATCGGTTCACGGTCCTCGAACAGCCCGGGCCGAACACGCTCGTCGTCGAGTTCGCGCTGACCGAGGTCATCCCGAACAAGGTCGTGCTCGACGCGCTCGGCTACGCAGCGGGGCCCGTCGTGGGCGCAGCGGGGACGGCGGCCGCGAACGTGCAGACCGCGACGACGCACAGCACGGTCGCTTTCGAGGCGCGCGTCAAGGACGGCGCGACGAACGAGGTCGTGGCGATGTTCGCCGACCGTGAGTCGGAGAAGTTCTCGCTCGTCAACGTCAAGGACCTGACCTGGTACGGCCACGCGAAGGCCATCCTGCGCGAATGGGCGGACCAGTTCGTCAAGATCACGAACAAGCAGCCGGGAGAGATCGTCAAGGACTCTGCGCCGTTCGACCTCAAGCCCTGGTGAATTTTCGCGCGAGCCTGCCCTGAAGCATTGGTGACGGCGGGGGCGGCGAGGCGCCTCCAGAAGTTCGTTCCGTCGGACCCGCCCGACTCCGCCGGAATCTCCCGCCCTACTGGAGCGAGAAGTCGACGCGGCTCGCCCGCACGCCCTCTTTGCCCTCGGCGGGTGTCCGAGAGGGCTCGAGGACGAAGACGCGGGCGGTCTCGACTTTTCCGGGACCCGTCAGATAGTCCCTCACGACGTTGGCGCGCGCGAAAGCGAGCTGCCTCAGGTCGTCGTCCGTGACATCGATGTTCGCCAGCATCAGGCTCTCCATCTCGGCCACGGGGAGCTTTTTCGCGATGCCGAGGACGTTGCGCGGCTTGTCGAACTTCTCTTTCTTGTAGGCCTTCGTCAGATAGGTTTCGTATTCCTTCTCGTCGACGACGACGTCGTCCACACTGGCGGGCGCCTCACCCTTCTTCGCGAGGTCGGACAGCTTCTGGGCCTTCAACTTCCGCTCGAAGCGCAGGCGTTTCAATCCCTCCGAGTCCGTGCTGCCCGAGAAGCGCCCCGTCGCCTCCAGCTTCAGCGCCGGTCGGTTCTCCATCGCCCGGGCGAGAGCGTCGAGCTTCTTCTTCGCGGCCTCGTCCGGCGAAGCGTTTCCGTCGGCGAATTCGACCGAGGAGAGGTCCGCGTCCCCGCCGCCGAACAGCTTGCCGAGCAGCGCGAACGGCGCCGTGGCGGCCTTGACGATGAGATTTCCGATGAGCTTCCAGACGATCTTCCCGATCCGGAACTTCGGGTCGTCGAGCGAGCCCTCGATGGGCAGGTCGACGTCGATGACGCCGTTGCGATCCTTGAGGAGCGACACGGCCAGCCTGACCGGCAGCTTCGTGGCCGTCGGGCTCTCGATCCTGTCGCCGAACTCGAACTGGTCGATGAGAAAGCGGTTCTGGGCCGAGAGCTTGCGGTTCTGGAGTTTGTACGACACCTCCATCGTGAGGCCGCCGCGCGCGATTGCATAGCCTGCGTACTTGCCCGAGTACGGCGTGAACGGCGGCAGGTCGATGTCGCGGAAGCTCGCTTTGACGTCGGCAAAGGCCGTGGCCGCGAGAGGGTTGACCGAGCCCGTCATCGTGAGCGGCGAATGGTTCGCGAGGCTGCCCTTGACGTCGAGCTGCGCGACGGTATCCGTCTTCGACGAAAGGCCGGTCACCCGTCCGGTCAGGTCGGTGATTGTCGCCGCATAGTTCGGCTGGATGAAGTGATCGGCGAGGCCGATCCGGCCGCCCCGGACCGTCAGGGTGTCGATGCGGATCGGTATGACTTCCGCGGCCGCGGCAGGCGCGGGCGAAACCGCGGCGGGAGCGGTCGGGACGGGGGGCTCGGCCACTGCAGCCGCGGGTGCGGCCGCGGCGACCGCCGCCTCGGATTCCTCCTCGTCCTCATCGAGGGGCACCGGCTTGCCGACGACCTTCGAGAGGTTGGTCGTGCCGTCGCGCTCGATCGTGAAGTCGAAGCCCAGTCCGGAAATATCCAGCTTCGACGCCTCCAGGAACACCGGGTTGAACCCGGCCCTCATCCCTTCGAGGGAGAACGTCTCCCACTTGAAGAAGTCGAGCTTCGTCGCGTCCTCGACGGCGAGGAGGCCGGAGACGAGCGCGTTTCCCTTGTAGACGAACTTCGCCTTGCCGGCGGCGCCCTCGCCGAACGCGAGCCGCCCTGCCCCCGTCAGCGCGCCGCGCGCGAGCGAGAGCTTGATGCTGGGGAGAACGTACGCCTGAAGCGGCACGAGGTCGATTCGCTTCACGTCCACTTTCAGATCGGCGAATATCGGGCTCAGCCCGACGGGACCCTTCGCGGAGGCGACGCCCCTGCCATCCACTCCGAACCGCGCCGCCAGCGTCGCCTTCGCGCCGCGCTCCGTCGAAAGATCCTGGAGGTCGAGATTCAACTTCGTGAGCGCGTACCGTGCGCGCCGTTCGGGCGCGCGGTCGTCGACTTTCACGGTGTACCCGTCGAGCGCGAGCTTTCCGACGACGACGTTCCACGGCGCGGACGGCGATTGCGCGGGCGCGCTCTGCGGCGGCTGCGCCATGAGGTTCGTGATGTCCGCGTTGCCGTCCTTGTCTCGCGCGACCGCGAGCACGCCTCCGGCGCTCGTGAGCTCGCCGATGGCGACGTCGTGCTTCGCGAGGTCGAGTGAGGTCTCCGCGAGAGTGATCGCCTGTGCCTTGAAGAACGGCTGCTTCTCGCCGCGCCTCGTGAGACGCGGAGAAGCGACCTTCGCGGAGAGGTCCGAGAGAGTCGTGCTGGCGTCCGCCCCCGTCGCGAAGCGGTACCTGGTCTTCAGATCGAGGACGCCGTCGTCGACGTCGAAAGTCACGAGCTCGCGGTAGAACGGCTCGTAGCGCTCGAGCTCCAGACCGGCAGCCGCGAATTCGCCCTCGAGGGCGAGCGGCGCCATCGAGACAGAGCCCGTGTTTCGGAACGTCTCCCCCGTGTCGGCCTTCGCGAAGATCTCGAGCGAAGCCTTCTTGCCGGGCGCCGTCGAAAAATTCTTGACCGAAACCGCCACCTCACCGAGGTCGGACTGGAACGGCCGCGACAGGGTGAGGTCTTCGCAGTGGACCCGGCCGTGCTCGATTCCGATCGCCGTGATCTCGACGAGGAACGGCCGTTGCGGCGCCCTGGTCTTCGGCGGGGTTGGCGCTCCGGCCGCTCTCGCGGTCGACGCAGCGGGAGTCTCGAGAGCCGCGAGGATCGTGAAATCCCCGGTCTTCTCACGCCCGACCCAGATCTCGGGCCCGACCGCCTTCAGGCTCTGGAGTTGCGCTCTCCTTCCGAACACGTCGAGCGAATCGACTGCGGCCTCGAACCGCTCACACTTCGCCATCGGCTTCCCGCCGAGCTCCGTGGCGATTTTGCGCAGCGCGGCCGAGCCCGAGACGACGAGCGCCGGCGTCCCCTCGGGCGGCTGCGTGAATGCGACTTTGAGCTTCGTGTCCAGTCGCCCGGACGTGAGCTTCCACGGCGTCGGCGCCGGGAGGTACCCGAGGTAGTCGGGCACGTCCACGTCCGTGAAATCGAGATCGAGCTCCGTCTCGCGCGTCGGGCTGAACGGCTTCGTTCTGCCGCGCAGAGCGAATGGCGCGCCGTTGACGTTTGCCTCGAGGACCGGCAGCGTCGTGATCTCGACCTTCGAAGGGATGTTCGAAAGAAACGGAATGCCGATCGTCAGGTTGCGGACCGCGTGCTTCGTCCGTTTCGGGCGATCGTCGAAGTCCACGGTCCCCCCCTCGATCCGGATGTTGTTGAGGGAGAAACGGAGCGGTTTCTTCTCCTCCCCCGCGGGCTGCGGTTTCGTGAACTCGTCGATGAGGTCCTGGACGCTGTACGTCCCGTCTTCGTGACG
>DASUAD010000250.1:0-2252 GCA_035763965.1 Thermoanaerobaculia bacterium
CGGTCGGATCGGTCCCCCCGCGAGGGAACGTACGAAGATCCGTTCGCCGCGCCCCGGTTCCGACGCGCCGAACACGATCCGCTCTCCATCCGGCAGGAAGGCCGCCGCGCGGACCCGCACGTTTTCCTTCGAAAGCAACCGCGGCTCGCCCGCCCCGACCGGCAGGAGGACCAGCTGAGGATCCGAAGCCGTCCGGACCACTGCGAGGGCCCACTTTCCGTCGGGCGAGAGCGCCTGGCCGTTGCCTTCCCCCAGGCGCACCGCGGGGGATCCGTCGACGCTGCGCGCATAGACGGAATAACCCTGCCCGCCGCCCTCGCCGGACTCGGTCATCAGGATCGTCTTGCCGTCCGCGGAAATGTCGTTGATGCCCGACCAATCGAGCCACGAGAGGTCCCGCTCCTTGGCGTCTCCGGCGACCCCGGCCATGGCGCCCGCCCGAAGCACGTCGTGAGAAAGGAGAAGGAGACCGTCGTGCGACACGTCCTGCAGCGTCAGATTTCCGGTGACGCGAGAGAGCAGGCGCTGCCGCCCGGAAAGTGTCGCCGCATAGACCCCGCGGTTGAAACCGAACGGCGCCGCCGTAAAGAGAACCTCGTCGCCGGCCGCGGACCAGGCGAGGCCCTGATTCGTGGCGAAGAACTCCGAGATTGGTCTCGTCTTGCCGGCGCGATCGACCGTGACCACGGTTCCCCCGTCGTCTCCGATCGCCGGATGGTCGATGAAGGCGACGAGATCTCCCTTTGGCGAGACACGCGGATGGCTGATCCAACCCGCGGACTCGTAGAGCTTGTTGCGAATCGGGAATTCGAGGCGCATCTTCCCCTGGACCTCGCGAACGATGGCCAGGCTCTTGTTGTCGGGGCCCCAGTCCGCCCACTGCACGTCGTCGAGGATCTCGCGCGGCGCTCCGCCGCCGGAGACGCCCATCTGGGCGAGCATGCCGCTCCGCATGAACGGACCGGACGTGTGGCGGTCGAGCGAGACCGCGATCTCGCCGGAACGGGAGATCCCGAGGACATCGACGCCGATGAGCCCGAACGGCCGCGACTCCGGCCGCTCGCGGCGGTTCTGGAAGACTTCGACCGGCTTTCCCTCCCACGCCGCGGAGTAAAGGATGGTCTGTCCGTCGGGCGCGAACCTGGCCGAAAGGATCTCGCCGCGGCGGAAGGTCAGCTGATGGAAGGAGGGAGGCGAATCCTTTGAAGTCTGGCTCCGGAGTACGTACCCGACCGCCAGAGCCGAAGCCATGCCGGCGGCGATTGCAAGCGGTCCGAGCAGGCTGCGCCGCCGAGAGCGCGTGGTGACGGCAGTCGTGACCGCGGGAGCCGAGACACCCGACAGCGCCTCGAGGTCGAAGGCCAGGTCGTGGGCGGAGTGGAACCGCTCCTCCGGGTTCTTCTCCAGGCAGTGCCGGACGATCCGGTCGAGACCCGGATGAATGTCCCGGTTGGTCGTCGAGAGATCCGGCGGCTCCTTCGTCAGGATCGCCGACATCGTGTCGGCCGCCGTGTCGCCGTGGAACGCTCTCCTGCCCGAGAGCATTTCGAAAAGAATCGCCCCGAACGCGAAGATGTCGGAGCGGTAGTCCGCGGGCTTCCCGCGCACCTGCTCGGGCGACATGTAGCCCATCGTTCCGAGAACGACGCCGGGCTCCGTGCCGACGGTCCCCGTCGGGATGTCGGTCTTGAGCTCCTCGCCGGTTTCCGGCTGCTTCAACTTCGCCAGGCCAAAATCGAGGATCTTGACCCGCCCGTCCTTCGTGACGAACAGGTTCTCGGGCTTCAGATCCCGGTGGACGATCCCCTTCTCGTGTGCCGCCGCCAGCCCCCGCGCGATCTGGATCGCATAGTCCAGCGCCTTGCGCGTCGAGAGCGCTCCGGTGGCGAGCCGGCTTCTCAGCGTCTCGCCCTCGAGAAGCTCGCTGACGACGTACGGTGAGCCCTCGACCGATCCGATGTCGTAGACGACCGTGATGTTGGGATGGTTCAAGACTCCCGCCGCCCGCGCCTCGTGTTCGAAGCGACGGAGGCGATCGGGGTCCTTCGAGAACGACGCCGGTAGAACCTTGATCGCGACTTCGCGGCCGAGGCGCGGATCCTTCGCCCGGTAGACCTCACCCATGCCGCCCGCGCCGAGCGGCGCGACGATCTCGTAAGGACCGAGCCGCGAGCCGGCGGCGAGGGTCACTTCGACTTCTCCTCCGCAGTCCAGTTGACCACGAGACGGATCGGCGACTCGCGGATTCTCTC
>DASUAD010000251.1:0-7778 GCA_035763965.1 Thermoanaerobaculia bacterium
GCCTGACCCCCGCTAGAATCGCTCGATGGCCAGCGGCTCCGGCACTCCCGCAGTCGTCATCTTCATGGGATCCGACTCCGACTGGTCGGCCATGGGAAAGGCCGCGCAGGTCCTCGAAGAGTTCGGCGTCCCCCATCTCGCCATCGTCTCCTCGGCCCACCGCAGCCACGACCGGACGGTCCGCCTCGCGCGGCTCTTCACCCGGCGCGGGACCCGGGTCTTCATCGCCGGGGCCGGAGCGGCGGCCCACCTTGCCGGCGCGCTCGCCTCGGTGACCCCTCGGCCGGTCATCGGCGTTCCCCTCGCGTCTTCACCGCTCTCGGGGCTCGACTCGCTCCTCTCGACTGCCCAGATGCCGTCGGGCGTCCCGGTCGCGTGCACGGCGATCGGCGAGGCCGGCGCCCGCAACGCGGCTCTGCTCGCCGTCCAGATCCTCGCCCTCTCCGACCGTCGGCTCGAGGCCCGGCTCCTCGCCTACCGCCGGACTCTCGAGCGGGAGGTCGCCAGGAAGGACGCGAAGCTCCAGAGGGAGCGCCGGCAGGCGCGCCCCCCGGCCCGGTAAGCGTGGAGCCGTGGTAAGGTAACCCGAAGCTTCGAGCCGGGCCGAAGGCTAACAGCTGACGGCCAAGAGCTTACGGGGTGCTTATGTCAGGCTGCGGCGGCTGCGGGATCGGCAACCGGCTGAATCCCGGCGGCCTTTATATCGGGATCCGGATCAACGAGAACGAGGACGGCAAAGCTCCGTTCTGTGATACCCAGGGCATCGTCGTCGAGAAGGGCCAGAGGGTCATCGTCGAGGGCGAGGCCGGCTTCGAGTACGCCCAGGTCACCAACCTCAAGCCGATGATCCTGAAGCAGTGCCAGCTCCGCGACGCCCGCCGCCTGGTTCGAATCGCCACCGACACCGACGCCGCGAGCTTCCAGGCCAAGGTGGAGCGTGAGAAGCGGTTTTTCGTGGACGCCCGTCGGCTCGCATCCGAGAAGAACCTGGCGATGAAGTTGATCCGGACCGAGGAGTCCTTCGACGGCCGGAAGGTCACGGTCTACTACACCTCGGAGACCCGCGTCGACTACCGCAGGCTGGTGCAGGATCTTGCGGTCGCCCACCCGATCCGGATCGAGATGCGCCAGGTCGGCCCCCGGGACGAGACCCGGATGCGCGGCGGGATCGGTCCGTGCGGCCTGACGCTCTGCTGCTCGACGTTCCTGAAGTCCTTCCACCCCGTCACGATCAAGATGGCGAAGAACCAGAATCTGTCCCTAAACCCTTCCAAAATATCGGGGATGTGCGGACGGCTGATGTGCTGCCTGGCGTACGAGGAGGAGGCCTACCGCACTGGAGCGGCCCCGGTTCCCCCTCGTGAAGCCGGGGTTAAGGCACAGAATTTTCAGGTAGAGACTCCGGTTTAATAGAACCAAAGAGTCCCGCCTTTTACGGGGACCTGGAGAGACAGCCGTGGCCAACCGCAACACTGGGGCTTATCGCCCGGAGGATGACGCTCCCGGCAACCGGAAGTTGATCCGACCGAACCTGTCCGAGCTCGCGGACCGTTACCCGACGCGCAGCTTCCAGCAGCGCAAGCAGGTGCCGCCCGAGCAGACGAACGCCGAGAGCTACTACTACCTCAAACAGATGGCCGCGAAGACCCCGATGGTCGTCGTGCTCAACGACGGCCAGGAAGTCCGCGGATGGATCGAGTGGTACGACAAGGCGTGCCTGAAGGTGAACCGCGACCGCGGACCGAACCTGCTCATCCCGAAGAGCTCCATCAAGTACCTCTACAAGCAGACGGAGGAAGAGCAGAGGGGCGGAAACCGGTAAGAACTTAGGGGTCAGGCAGGCATTCTGGTATTTCGGTCTCGAAAATGCCAAATTGCCTGCCTGACCCCCTCTTTCAGTGCCCGAGGATGAGGACGTCCTGACCGGCGAGTGACTCGGCGTCGCCGGGGAAGAACCCCGGCGAGAGCCACTGGACGCGAAGCCCCGCCTCCTCCACCATCCGTTCGAACCAACCCCGCTCGTACGCGACCGCGGACCGCGGCCGCAGCGGCGAGCGCCAGCGATAGCGCCCGGCCGGATCGGCGCAGGTGAAGTATCGCGATCGTCCCATTCCCGTCCGGCCGTCGGCGGCGAACAGGAATCCCGTGATCATCGCCGGGCGCCCCGGCGAGAGCGCGCGACGGATCTCTTCCAGATAGCGTTTCGCTTCGGCCGGCAGCAGGTGGGTGAACACGGACTTCGCCAGCACGAAGTCCGCCGCGCCGTCCGCGACCGGAAAGGAGTATTGCTCGACCGGTCGACCGCGCAACGTCGCGTAAGGCGAGTCGAGCCGGGCGAGCTCGAACCGGCAGCGCAGGTCGCGGGCATGCCGCCGCCGGCACCACTCGACCGAGGGTCGATGGACGTCGAAGCCGACGTAGGAACCCTCCGGCCCGATCCGATCGAGCAGGCCGGACACCATCGCGCCCGGGCCGCAACCGACGTCCAGGACGCGGTCGGACGGACGGACGAGCCCGAGCCCGTCGATCAGCCGAAGCGTGTCACGGACCGCGCTGTCGTAGCTCCCGAGCGCGCCCGTGTGCCGGCGCAGATAGAGCGGCGGACGATCCGGTCGGCCGGCGCGTGCGCGGAGAGCCGCGTCGACGGGCCCGACGAGGAAGAGGACGCCCGAACGAAGGGCTCGGTACGCGTTGTACGCGGACCGGACGACTAGCGTGCGCCCCTCCCCGAGAGGACCGCCGGGACCGTCTTCAGCAGGATCTTCAGGTCGAGGAGCGGCGACCAGGTGTCGATGTACTTCAAGTCCAGCTCCATCCACCGATCGAAATCGACCTCGCTCCGACCCGAGACCTGCCAGAGGCAGGTCAGCCCCGGCGCCATCGAGAGCCGCCGCCGCTGCCACGGCTCGTAGCGCGAGACCTCCTCGGGCAGCGGCGGGCGCGGCCCAACGAGGCTCATGTCGCCGACGACGACGTTCCAGAGCTGCGGGAGCTCGTCGATCGAGAGGCGCCGGAGGACCCGCCCGACGAAAGTCAGCCGCGGATCGCGTGCCGCCTTGAAGACGGGGCCGGTCATCTCGTTCAGGTGCGCGATCTCCGAGAGACGTTCCTCGGCTCCGGCCTGCATCGTTCGGAACTTCAGCAGCGTGAATTGCCGGCCGTTCAGGCCGCACCGGACCTGGCGGAAGAAGACGGGGCCCCGCGAGGTGAGCTTGATCGCGAGCGCCGCCGCGAGCTGAATCGGCAGGGTCAGGAGGGCGAGAACCAGCGAGAGCGCGAGGTCGATCGCGCGCTTGACGACGAGCTGCATCGGATTCGAAGGCGTCGTCGTGAAGGTCAGGAGCGGTACACCGTCGAGCTCTTCGAGCACCGGGCGCGCGAGCACGTGCGGGAAAATGTCGAGCGAGACGTGCGACCGCACGCCGTGCCGCTCGGTGACGAGCAGCGCTTCCTCGTAGTCCCCGAGCTTTCCCTTCTCGATCACGAAGATGACCTCGTCGACGACTTCGGCCAGGAGAATCTTCTCGAGATCGCGGATGTGGCCGAGACACGACCATCGGTTCGACCGGCGGATCTCCCCGCCGTTCTCGTCGTCGAGGTATCCGAGGACGTTGAAGCCCCAGTGCGGGTGCTCGGACAAGAAGTCCGCGAGCTTCGACGCCTTCGGTCCGGTTCCGACGAGAAGCACCGTGCGGAAGTTGTATCCGCGCGAGCGGACCCAGCGCGACAGCAGCCTCAGCGCGACCCGCTCGCCCGCGAGGAAGACGAAGACGACGACGCCGAAGACGGCCAGGAACCAGCGGCTCACGAACTCGAGACGAAGGCCGTAGATGAAGAGCGTGAGGAGCGCCGTGCCGCCGAACGCAACCTTTCCGACCGACCAGATCTCCTCCCCGAGCGGCAGCGTCCGGTGGCTCCGGTGGAATCCGACCGCGTAGAGCAGCGGACCGAAGATCGGAAGGATCAGGAGCAGAAGGACGGTGTAGCGATCGAACGCGGGCGCGATCGGGAACAGGGAAGGAAGGAGGGGCGCGAGGATTCCGTGGCGGATCAGGTACGCCGTCGGGAGCGCGAGCGCCGTCAAGGCGAGCTCCGCGAGGAGTACCCCGAGAGCGATCGCACGTGCCTTCTGCTTCAACATGAGTGAATCCGGCGGCGGGGCCGCGGGGCGCCGGCGATGTTATGGGATGCGGGCCGCTCCTTCAAGCTCTGCGGCACCCCGCAAGACCTTTTCGTACTGGTCGGCGACGTCATCCCAGCGGTAGCGCTCTTGCGTTCGTGTTCTTGCTCGTTCCTTCCATACGGACCACGCGGCGGGTTCATCCAGAATCTGCGCCAGGAGGCGGGTGAGAGTTTCGGGCCGGCGCACCTCGAAGGGCACCGCGGCGCCGCCGGCGACCTCCTCGTTCTCGGGCGTCGCATTGTAGAGGACCATGCGACCGTACCCGAGCGCCTCGACCAGCGCCGGGTGCGTCCCGCCGACCTCGGTCGCGTGAACGTACACCGCGGCGGAGGACATTAGCTGCCGGTAGCCGTCCCCGTAGATCGCGCCGGGAAACTTCACCCGCGGGTCCGCGAGCGACTTCACGCGTGCGATGTAGTCCGCGGCGTACGGCGCGTCGCCGACGATGACGAGCGGCCGATCACCCGGAACGTCCCGGTACGCGCGCACCACCGCGTCCGCGTTGTTCTCCGGCTCGAGTCGTGAGACGTAGAGGACGTAACGTTCGGGGACGAGTCCGAGACTCTCGAGCGTCTCGGACCCGGTCGGCTCCGGCAGGTCGCCGCCGTACGGGATGAAGTACGACTCGAAGCGGTACCGCCGCGCATAGTAGTCGCGGATGACCCGGGCGTCCGAGACGACGGCGTCGGGAATGAGGGTCGAGAGCTTTTCGGAGATCTCGTAGGCAAGCTGTCCCCCCGCGCTCCACTTCCGGCGGTGGCGCTCGAGGCCGTCGACGTTCAGGACCACCCGCGTCCTTCCCGCGAGCCGCGGCAGGAACGATGCGGCCGCGTTGATTGCATTGCAGACCAGGACGGCGTCGAATCCCTCGAGCATCGCGTCGAGGCCCGAGAGAAGACCGTGGACGACGGTGTCGAGATACTTCGTCGGGATCGTGGGGAGCACGCGCACCTTAGCGCCGCGCCATTCCTTAACGCCGGGCTGCGCGTATCGGGTGCGGGTGTACACGGTCACGTCGTGACCGCGGGCCGCCAGCCGCGCCGACAGCTCCTCGGCGAGAGTCTCGAAGCCGCCGTACCGCGCGGGAATGCCGCGGGTGCCGAGGATGCCGATCTTCACGGCGAGCCCCGCAATCTCGCCTTTTCCCGGATCTCCCGGCGCTTCGCCCGGAGGCGCGTCCGATTCCTCCAGAGCCAAGAGAACGCGGGAAGGGACGATCGCTCCACGGTCAGACAGGCGCCGAGGACGACGAGATCGCGCGCGAGCGTCGGAACGAGCGTCCTCCAGAAGTCACCGGCTGACTGGTTGTTGATCCGCAACAGGAAGCGATTTTTGACCGAGTGGAGGTTGGCCGCTGCCGTCTGGCCCCCGCGACGGTCCGGCAGGTTCCTCCGGCGGTGCCAGGCGACCGCTGTCGGCACGTAGAGGCATTTCCAACCCAGGTTCGCGAGCCGCCAGGCGAGATCGGCATCCTCGCGGTAGAGGAAGAAGTCGGCGTCGAAGTAGCCCGTCGAGATCTTCGCCGACTCGAGCGCCTCGCGACGGTAGAACCCCGCCGCCGCCGTCGAGCCGGCGATCTCCTCTTCCCCGAGATAGCGTCCTTCCCCTTCCTCTTCCGATCCCCGATCGAAGTGGCGGCCCGAGGCGGTGAAGACGATCCCCGTCGAATCGAGGCGTGAGGTCGGGGAGAGATCGGCGCCTTCCGCGCGGTAGATGCGTCCCGAAGCGGAGCCCGCGTCCGGCCGAGTGTCCATCCGGCGAACGAGGGTCGCCGCGAAGTCGGGCGCGAGCCGGCAGTCGGGGTTCAGCGAGAGCACGTACCGTCCCGCCGTCGCTTCGATGCCGACGTTCATCGCCGCTGCGAATCCGACGTTCCCGGGCAGCGCCAGCACGCGGACGTTGGGCGCGTAGAGCCCGGCGACCTCGCGGCTCGCGTCCTTCGAGGCGTTGTCCACCATCAGGATCTCCGTCGAGGCGCCCCTCTGCGCGACTGCGGACGCGAGCGACGACGGAAGGTCGGCGGCGGAATCGTGGGAGACGACGATGATGGAGACGTCGGGAGTCATCGGTCTGCCCCGGCGACCTCAGCCCCATCACCCCGACCCTCTCCCGAGGGGAGAGGGCGTAAAGCCACGGCGAGCGTGCGCAGATATGCGCCAGCCGACTCGCTTCGACCGCGCGTCGGACGCCGCAGCGGGAGCGCCGCCAGCCGCAGGATCATCCCGGCCGCGAGCAGCGCGCGATACGCGGCGCGCGAGGCAACGCCGTATCGACGCCTGCGGTATCGAATCGCGTTGCGATGGTAGGCGGGAAGGAACCGCCCGTACCCCAGGCTCTCCGAAGCCGCGCCGCCGCGGTGCCGGAACCGCGCCCTTGGCCAGTACAGGATGGTCCCGCGCTCGAGGAGCCGCGCGCAGAGATCGACGTCCTCGAACCACGCGGGCACGAAACTCTCGTCGAATCCGCCGAGGGCTCGAAACGCGTCGCTTCGCACGGCGAGCGCGGCGGCGGCCGGCTGCTCGACCTCGAGGGGCTTTCCCGGGTCGCGGTCCGCGTACCGAAACCTCCGGCGGGCGCGGCTGTTCGGCGCGACGTGGTCGATGAGCAGGAGCTCCCGCGCGTCGTCGCGCAAACGCGGCAGCCTCCGCAGCTGAAACGTGAACTGATCCTCCCGGCCCGGAGCGGCGAGCCGGCCGCTCGCGGGGGCCTCATCGATCAGCCGCGGCGCGACTGCGACGGCGCTGGGGTTCTCGTCGAATGCGCGCGCGATCTCGGTGAACGGGTCCCCTTCGGCGCGAGTGTCGGGATTGAGCAGGAGCAGCACGTCCCCGCTCGCGACCTTCGCCGCCTGGTTCACCGCCGGGCCGAAGCCCCGGTTCTGCGCGTTCACGAGCAAGGTCACATCCGGCCAGCGGGCGAGGAGGAGGTTGCGATCGAGCGCGCCGCCGTCGTTGTCCACGACGACGAGGGAGACGCGAAGGAGGTCCGTCCCGAGCCGGTCACGCGCCTTCGCGAGAGACTCCACTGCCGCGAGAGTCTCGGCGGCGTCGCGCCAGGAGACGATGACCGCGGTTATTTCGCGGGCCGGCACCTAGGAGTTCGACGCCGCGGCCGTTGCCGTCGCGGGCCGGGCGCCGCGGTCGGCGACCGCCGGCCACGCGCCGAGGAGGTTCCGGTGTCCGCTCGCTCCGAGCGCGAGGAACGGAATCCGCGGCCAGACGGTCAGCGGAAGGAGCGCTCCCGCGATCCCGAGCCGCCGCGCGTGCGCGACGTCGGCGCGCAGAAGAGCCGGGAGGTTGTGGCCGATCCAGCGAGGCTCGAAGTTGCGGAACAGCGTCCGCCAGCGGTTTCGCGCGGTCCACAGGGCGCGGCGCAGAGGCGTCCGGCGTCCGGTGCGCGAGCCTTCGTGCCACGCGACCGCCGCGGGATCGCAGGCGAAGCGCCACCCGGCGCGCGCGAGGCGCAGCGAGAGGTCGACGTCCTCGTAGTACGCGAAGAACCGATCGTCGAACACGTGACCGTGCGGCGCCACGTCGTTCAGGGCGTCCCGCCGAAAGAGGGCCGCGGTCGCCGAAACGCCCGCGACCTCGAACGC
>DASUAD010000252.1:0-3352 GCA_035763965.1 Thermoanaerobaculia bacterium
CCGATCCCTCCGGATCGGATGTTCTTCCGTCACAGACACCAACCGTTCCGTTCCCTAGAATCCCGAGCACGTGGGATCGGGTGGGTCGGTCGACGTGTGCTCGCCCCGTCCACAAGTCTCGATCCTTCAGTCGTTTGGATCGACTTTCCCTTCGACTAAGGTCCAATTGAGTCCGTCGGATTTGGATGCTCCAATTGCATCTATTCGGAAGGGAAGACCGAAAGGAATGGGACGGACCATGCGGCGAAACGCGAGTCGGAAGGAGTCTCGAATTTTGATTTTCAACAGGGAGATGGAAATGTTCAGCAAACATCCGGGCAGTTTCATTCGAACTGCGGGCCTCATGTTTCTCGTGCTCGGGTTCCTGGCGCTCGCGCCGTCCGACGCCAAGGCGGGGGCGGCATGCGCGACGCCCGCGATTCACGGCGTCGGCATCGTCAAGTCGTGTACCTCGCCGCGGAATCGGTGCGCGACGGACGCCGACTGCAGCGACGGCAACGCGTGCAACGGCGCCGAACAGTGCGCGACCGAGGACACCGCGGGGAGCAACAAGGTCGACTGCACGATCACGATCTCGAATCCCTCGAATCACTGCGACAGCATCACGGTCTCCGAAGTCTCCGACACGATCCTGAACGGCACGGGTTCACCCCTGTCGTCGAACGCTCTGCTCGTCACCGGAACGAGCGGGACGGTGGCGGGTAACGGCTGCGACGCCGGCAGCGACCTGGGAAGCGTTGCGTCGGAAACCTGTACCCTGCAAACCGGCGCGACGATCAGCGTCCGGGCCAACTACTACACGGTTCAATCGGCGGATCCCTCTCCCCTGAACGATCAGGCCGCGGGAACGGTCACGGACGAATGCAACGGCGGGACGACCGGCTGCAGCTCGACTCCGAGCCTCCTCAATTTCGGCGCGTCGACGGACCTGCAGTCCGGATGCAGCGCCGGGACGCCCCTGAACTGCAACGACGGCCTGTTCTGCACGGACGACTCGTGCGACCCGGCCAGCGGCTGCGGACACACCGCCCACAGCTGCGCGGACACCGACGAGTGCACGATCGATTCCTGTGTCGAAGCGGAAGACACGTGCGCTCACGTTCTCGACGAGAGCAACCCGTCCTGCGTTCCAACCGAGGCTCCCGGCCGGATGACCGGCGGCGGCAGCGTCTTCCGCAAGGGAGGCGCGCGTGTCACCCACGGCTTCGAGCTTCACTGCGACGTCACGCACCTGCCCAACAACCTCGAGATCAACTGGGACAAGGGCAACAACTTCCACCTCGAGACGCTGGCGTCGGCGGTCTGCACCGACGATCCGAACATCGCGCCGCCGCCGCCCGGAGCTCCGTTCGACACGTTCGTCGGGCAGGGGACCGGGCTCTGCAACGGTGAGCCCGGCGCCTCGATCACCTTCACCCTCACCGACGCCGGTGAGCCGGGAACGGTGGACACCGCGACGTTCAGCATCACCGGGTGCCCGAACGGCCTGTCACTCCTCGTTTCGGGCAACCTGAAGAAGGGGAATCACCAGGCACACGAGGACTAGCTCTCACATCCTGGGTACGGGGATTCAAAACGAAGGGGCCGGATTTCCGGCCCCTTTTCTTTCTCGCCGCCCGCGCGGATCAGGGTCCGATCGAGGCGATGAACCCGTCGTAGACGCCGGCGGTCGTCAGAGTGCCGGTGCCGAAGTCGATTGTGTTCGCGAAGAATCCCGCCACGCTCACGTTGCCGTTCGATGCCGCGGCCACGCCGTCCGCGAGCTGGCTGTCGGCGTTTCCATACCGGCGCGACCACATGTGCCCGCCGTTCGGAGAGTACTTGGCGACGAAGACGTCGACCCCCAGGCTCGAAAGCGCTCCGCCGCCGAAGTCGACGGACCCCGAGTAGTAGCCCGCGACGACGACGTTGTTACTGCCGTCCACGGCCACTCCGGTCGCGGTGTCTCCGCTCCCCGCTCCGAAGTCCTTCGACCACACGTGGCTGCCCGAGCCGCCCCCGAGCTTCACCAGGAACGCATCGTCGCCTCCGGCGCTCGAGAGGTTCCCGCCTCCGAAATTGATCGAGCCCTGGTATTTCCCGGCGAGAGCGATGTCTCCGGCGGAGTCGACGGCGATGGCGTAGGCGACATCGTCCCCGGAGCCTCCGAAGCGTTTGGACCAGAGGTGCTGGCCCGACGCGGAGTACTTCGCGACAAAGACGTCGCGAAGTCCCGAGCTCGTCAGCCGTCCCCCTCCGAAGTCGACCGTTCCTTCGAACGTGCCCGCGACGAAGACGTTTCCGGAGCCATCCGCGCCGACCGCCATTCCGTTGTCGTTGCCCGTATCGCCAAAGCGTTTCGACCAGACGTGGCCCCCGGTGGCGGAATACTTGACGAGAAAGGCGTCGGAACCGCCCACGCTCGAGAGAGGGCCGCCGCCGAAATCGACTCCGACCGACGAGACCCCGATGTAACCGGTCACGAACACGTTGCCCTGGTCGTCGGCCGCGATCGCGTTGCCCTGGTCGTAACCGTATCCGCCGATCGTCTTCGACCACACCCAGGATCCCGCCGACGAATACTTCGCGACGAACAGGTCGGTCCCCGCCCGAACGAGCTGGGGTCCGCCGCCGTAGTCGACCGCGTAGCTACCCTGATAGCCGGTGACGAGGACGTTGCCGCTGTCGTCGGTTGCGACTCCCTTCGCTTCTTCCGAGCTGTCGCTGCCGATCACGCGAGCCCACCGGTACTGACCGGAAGGCGAATAGTGCGCGACGACGATATCCACGGTCGGACCCATCGATGGATGCCGGTAGCTCGACACCTGCCCGCCGCCGAAATCGGTCGTCCCGTCGAGGTGGCCGGCCGCCACCACGTTGCCGGAGCCGTCGACGGCCACCGCCTGCGCGCGGTCGTCGGCAACGTCGCCGAACCGGCGCGACCAGCCGGTGCCGCCGCCACCGCCGCCGCTCAGCACGAAGTAGCCGCTGACGTCCACGATGACCTGAACGCTGCCGAACGGCTGATCGACCAGGATGACGAGGTCGCCGTTCGATCCCAGCCCGTAGGTTCCGCCGTTGGCGCGCGTCATGCCCGTCCGGTAGTTGATCGAAGACGACATCGGGGCTGCGGTGCCTCCCCGGTAGATCCGAAGGTCCCCGTCCGCCGACGATGCCGTCACAGTGACGTTGAGCGCGACCGCGCCCGCCGTCGCCGGAATCCCGCACCTCCCGGTGAAGACGAAGGTCCGACTCGAGTTGGCGTTCAGGGCAGGAGCGCCGTAGGGACCCGTCGGGCCTCTCGTGTCGAGCACCCGGCAGGGCGTCAAAGTGTAGAAGCCGGGACTCGTCTGGGCAGCCGCGAAGGCCACCG
>DASUAD010000253.1:0-5155 GCA_035763965.1 Thermoanaerobaculia bacterium
TCGTCGAACTCCGCCCTCTTCACCTGGTATGCGGAGGGATGCCGGTCGTCCAGTCCCGTCGCGAAATCGACCGGCCGGATTCCGCCGTTCGCCTCGTTCCAGAAGAACGCGCCGTGTTTCTTCTGAAAGCCGGCGGCGCGGACTTTCTCGGCGACGCCGATTCGCTCGAAGAGCGGCAGGTTGAACGGGAGAAGCGACTCGCCCACGTGGAAACGGGGGAACTTCTCCTTCTCGAGCACGAGAACCTTCCGCCCCGCTCGGCCGAGCAGCGTCGCGACCGTGGAGCCTCCAGGACCGCCCCCGACGACGATCACGTCCCAGGTTTGCCCCATGTTCCGATTCTCTCATCACATAATGAGTTCCGCGTTGTCTCCCGTCATCGAGTTCCGGAACGTGCGAAAAGCATTCGGGCCGGGCCGGCCCGTCCTCGACGGCCTGTCGTTCACGCTCGCGGAAGGCGAGACGCTCGCTCTCGTGGGACCATCGGGGTGCGGAAAGACGACCGCACTGAAGCTCGTGAACCGCCTGCTCGATCACGACTCCGGCGAGGTGCTCGTCTTCGGCCGCGACGTCCGAGGCGAGGACCCGATCGCGCTGCGGCGACGGATCGGGTACGTGATCCAGGAAGCCGGGCTCTTTCCCCACTGGACCGTCCGCGAGAACGTGGAGGCGGTGCCGAGGCTGCTCGGCTGGCGGCGGGAAGCCTCGCGGAAGCGTTCGGACGAACTGCTCGCGCTGGTGAACCTGCCGGCGGCGGATTTCGGAGAGCGCCGTCCGAGGGAGTTGTCGGGCGGGCAGCGTCAGCGGGTCGGCGTCGCGCGCGCTCTCGCGGCGGACCCGCCGGTACTCCTGATGGACGAGCCTTTCGGCGCTCTCGATCCGATCGCGCGCCGGGCGATGCAACGCGAGTTCATCGGATGGAGACGGCGGCTCGGCAAGGCCGTTCTGCTCGTGACGCACGACCTGCGCGAGGCGTTCCGTCTGGCGGATCGCGTGGTGATCCTCGACTCCGGGCGGGCGCGCCAGACGGGTACGCCTCGCGAAATCCTCGAATCGCCCGCGGACGATTTCGTCCGCGAGTTCGTGTCGGACGAGATGCCCTCGTGAACGGACTCGCGACCTACTTCTGGCAACGGCGCTCGGAGATCCTCGCGCTGACCGGGGAGCACGTTCTTCTCGTCGTCGTCTCGACGCTTCTCGCGGTCGCAATCGGCGTTCCGCTCGGGGTCGCACTGACCCGCCGCCCGCGGCTCGCGAAGCCCCTCCTCGGCTTCGCGAACGTCGTCCAGACGATCCCGAGCCTCGCGCTCTTCGGATTCCTGATTCCGCTTCCCTTGATCGGCGGCATCGGCGCGCGTACGGCGATCGTGGCGCTCATCGTGTACGCGCTCCTGCCGATCCTGCGGAACACGTACGCGGGGATCCTCTCCGTCGACCCCGCGGTCATCGAGGCCGCGACCGGAATCGGGATGACCTCCCGCCAGCGGCTGCGTTCCGTCGAGCTGCCGCTCGCGATGCCCGTGGTTCTCGCCGGAGTGCGCATCGCGACGGTCGTCTCGATCGGGCTCGCGACCATCGCCGCCGCGATCGGGGCCGGAGGGCTCGGCGTCCTGATCTACCGCGGCGTCGCGATCGTGGACCACCGGCTGATCCTCGCCGGCGCAGTGCCCGCCGCGCTCCTCGCTCTCGCGGCGGACGGCGGACTCGGTCTCGTGGAGAAGCGCCTCGGCCGATGAAGCGGCTCCTCCTCTTCGCCGCTCTCCTGGCGATCTTCGCCGGCTGCCGCCGCGACGGAGAGCGGGCGGTTCGCATCGGCTCGAAGAACTTTTCCGAGCAGGTCATCCTGGGCGAGATCGCGGCACAGGGGCTCGAGGCCCGAGGGATTTCGGTGGACCGGCGGCTCAATCTCGGAGGCACGTTCGTCTGCCACCAGGCGATCACGGCGGGGGAGCTCGACCTCTACCCCGAGTACACGGGCACGGCCTTCACGGCCATCCTGCAGCGCAAACCGGTCGCGGATCCGAAGCGCGTCTACGAGGAGGCCGCGCGCGAGTACCGGCGGCGCTGGAACCTCGTCTGGTCGCCGCCGCTCGGTTTCGAGAACACGTTCGCGCTGGTCGTCCGAGGAGACGACGCGCGGCGGCTCGGAATCCGGAAGATCTCCGACCTCGCCTCGCACCCGGAGATCCGGCCCGGTTTCGGCTACGAGTTTCTCGAGCGCGAGGACGGGTTTCCCGGGCTCGCGGGAACCTACGGCCTCGACTTCCGGGATCGCCCCGTGCAGATGGACCTCGGTCTGCTCTATCCGGCGCTCGAGACCGGGAAGGTCGACCTCGTCGCGGGGAACTCGACCGACGGCCTGATCGACGCGATCGGCGGCGTCGTGCTCGAAGACGACCGGCATTACTTTCCGCCCTACGAGGCGGCGTTCGTCGTCCGCGACGCCGTGTGGAAGACGACCGCGGTGCGCGAGGTTCTCGAGTCGCTCGCCGGGAAGATCGACGCCGCAACGATGCGCAAGCTGAACGCGGCGGTCGACAAGGAGAAGCGCCGCCCGGAAGACGTGGCGCGAGAGTTCCTCGCGGGGCTTCCCGCGAGTCGGTAGGTCCCTCTCGCTCGGGATGGCGACGCGGTCAGTTCTCGATCAGGCGGAACGTCGGGACGACGTCGCGTCCGAGCACGCTCCGCAGGACCGTCGCGTGGAGGACTTCGTCGGACAGGATCTTTCCGGCCGACGCCGCGAGAGCGCGGTCCTGGAACTCGTCGACGACCGTCAGGTACGCGCGCGCCGCGCCGACCTCGAGCTTGAAAGCGAGCTCGAGGACGTCTTTCTCGCTGGTGAGCGGGACGCCGAACACGTACTCCTTCTTCGCCTCGACCGGGAGCCCTCCCTTCCGCTTGACCGCGTCCACGATCAGGTCGCGGTGAATCTCGTGGCTCCCCTGGAAGAGCAGGCCGACTTCCTTCGCCTTCTCCGACAGCAAACCGCTTCGGCCGGCGAGCCCGTACGCCCAGATCGCCTCGTGCTCGAGCGCGAGCGCGGTGTTCAGAAGCTTGACGTCGTCCCCCTCCTTCGCGCTGCCCTGCGTGAGCGCGGCGAGCGGCTGTCCGGCAGCGGCGAGTCCGAGGGCGAGCCCGGTCCTCGCGGCCGCGCCGAAGAAATCGCGTCGGGGCAGATGAATCATTCCGACCTCCGATCTGATGGTGTGTCGGGAGAGTTGCGCGGAGCTTACAAGAGAGCTCCGGCCCGGCGGATCGCCGGACCGGAGCGAGGGACGAGGAGAACCGGGTGCTACTCGGAGTCCCCGGCGTCGGCCGAGTAGCGTGTGACCTGCGGCGCGGCGTCGTGCCGGTGGTCCCATCCCGAATGCGGCGTGGCGAGGAAAGGAAAAGCAGGGTTGTACGTCTTGTCCGGTCCGTCGACGCCGTCGCCGAGCGCGTTGTTGGGCGAGCGATCGAAGCCGGGCACGAGCACCCCGGCCAGGATCCGAAGCTCGATGTCGACGACGTCGTCGTAGACGCGGCGGCCGTTGGGGAATCCCGCGAGATCGCCGCCGAGAACGCCCATGCGGTTCACCAGCGAGGGCGGCGTCGGATAGACCGCGACGTTCAGACGGATCTGATCCGATACGACCTCGTTCGGCCGGCGCGTGAGCCCTTCGACGCCGAGCACGACCGCGAGGAGATCGTTTCGCGGCGCGGGAGGCGAGTCGATGTCGAAGAGCGCCTTCAGCGCCTTCGGCACCTCCGGGTCGAGCACCGACGGCGCGAACTGGGCGTCCTGGTAGGGATACGACGCGTTGAACAGGTCCTTCTGCCCGATCGGGATCACGACCTCGTTGACGAGCGGGATCGCGAGCCGCGACACCTGAACCCACGGACCAGAGTCCGCCGGCTTCGCGCCGGTGGCCGAGAGAACCCGGTTCTGCCGCCGCCACGTCGACGACCACATACTCACGATCGCGTTCGGGTCCGAGACGGACGTCGGGATCGTGTGATTCTTCGTCAGGGTCTGGATCGGAACCGAGACCGCGATCGTGTGGGTGTTGTAACCGGCGACGTCGTTCTTTCCGCCGCCGGCGTTGCCCGGCAGCGTTCCCGGGCGGAAGTTGATGAGGTCGAACACCATGCCGAGGTCCACGTAGAAGCCGTCGGCCCGCGGACCCGCGAACACCTTCGTGTCCTCGTCGATCGTGTAGACGGTGCTCGCGATGTTCGATCCCTTGCCGTAGCCCGCGTTCGCCGGAGTCCCGGAGCTGCCCGGGAACGACTTCGGCCCCACGTTGTTCGGCGCCTCGATCAGGTCCTGCCCGAGAACCGTGATCGCCGAGGATGCCTGGTCCGGGGACGGACCCAGGATCTTCTCGACCCTGTAGGTGTAGTACACGTTCAGGTTCGGATCGGTGGGCGAGGAAACGGGCCCGGTGTTCTGCAGAAACGTGGCGCCGTTGCGGACGTGCCTCGTGAACGTGAAGCGGTAAACGACGTCTTCGAGCGCGTCGCCGTCCCAGTCCACGTTGAACTCGTAGCGGATGTTCTCCCCGAAGTGGAAAAAGTTCGGACCGCCCGCGGGCTCCTCGAGCGGAATCCAGTTGGCGATCATCACGAGGCGGCTCGGGTCGACGGGGTCGCGGAAGAAATACGTATCCGTGTTGTCGGCGACCGGGTCGTCGCTGATGAGCGGCGCTTCGCGATGGCTCGACGCGGCGGCGATCGGTGGTCGGACGGCGGTGCAGAGAACGAGCGACAGAGCGGCGAGCCAGATGGCGCTCTTTCGGGTGACCGGGAGACGTTTCATCGGGGTCCTCCTTCCTTGTCTTCGGATGGCTCTACGAGGGTGGACCGCCGATTGGATCTCCACCGGGTGCATTCGGCTGGGTTATCCTTTCGCGCCGTTAATCGAAGTTTCATGAATTCCCGCCGGGATCCGGAAAGCGGAGACCGCTCCGACCGCGCGCTGGTCGCCGCGATCGCGCGCCGGGACACGGATGCACTCGCGCTTCTCTACGACCGTCACGCGGCGCGGCTGCTCGGACTCGCGTATCGGATCCTCGGGCAGACGGGGGAGGCGGAGGAGGTCGTCCAGGAAACGTTTCTCTACGCGTGGCGGGCGGCGGGCAGCTTCGATCCTCTGCGCGGCAGCGTGATCGCGTGG
>DASUAD010000254.1:0-2443 GCA_035763965.1 Thermoanaerobaculia bacterium
GCGCTCGAGCTCGCGACCCGGGGCATCACGGTCAACGCGGTCGCGCCGGGGCTCGTCTCGACTGAGATCATCGCCCACCTGAAGGACGATGCGCGCCGGGAGTTCCTGGGCCGGATTCCGATGGGGCGCTTCGGAACGCCCGAGGAGATCGCGTCGGTCGTGGGCTTTCTGGCATCGGAGCGCGCTTCGTACGTCACGGGTCAGGTGTGGCGCGTGGACGGAGGAATGGCCTGAACGTCGCTCTCGCTCCCGCAGCGTGAGGCTCCTTTCTTCGGGAGACTCCTCGCGCGGCGAAGGAAAGGGACGGACCGGCCGCTTCTCCGGCCCGACCGGTTCACCGGTTGTCGGCGAGACTCTTCGCGATGCGAGCCGGAGACCGCTGGCGCTCGATTTTGGATCGCCACTTATAATTTCGGCAAGGAGACCCGATGGACAACGAAAACCTGGCGCCGCGGGTGAAGGACCTGATCGTGCGCCGCCTGAAGCTCGACATCGATCCCGGTTCGATCCAGGACGACGCCCCCCTCTTCGGCGAGGGGCTCGGGCTCGACTCGATCGACGCGCTGGAGCTGGTGCTCGGGCTCGAACAGGAGTTTGGAATCAAAGTCGAGGACGAGGAGGTCGGCGTCAAGGCCTTCGCCTCGGTAAATGCGCTGGTGGATTTCATCGAACAGAAGAAGATCGCGTGATGGCCGTCGCGCCGCAGCTGCCTCACACCTATCCGTTCCGATTCGTGGATGCCGTGCTCCACCCCGCCGGTCCCCAGTTCGATGGGGGAAGGGTCTGCGCCCGCGTCACGGCGAACTCCCGTGCCGCAATGGGCGCAGGCTGGTCGAGCCCGGCGCTGCTGGCCGAAGCCGTCGCTCAGGCGGCGCTCCTGCTCGAGGGCGGAGACGTCGAGATCGGACGGCGCGGCTTTCTCGCGGGCATCGAGAACTTCGAGCTTGTTCGAACGCCGGAGGCGGGTGAGACGCTCACCGTCGACGTCCGGCTCGCGGCGCGGTTCGGCGCGGTCGTGAAATTCGAGGGGGAAGTGCGGTCCGGTTCCGAGACGGTTGCCCGCGGAGCCATTCTGGTGCGACGGGGTATTCCGTCATGAGCCGGAGGGTCGCCGGTCCGTAGATGTTCGTCGAGGACGACGAGCAGCGAGGCGCCATCGTTCTCCGCCTCGGAGGAATGGTGAAGCTGGGCGAGACCGTGCGGGAGCTCGAGACCAGCCTCGACCGGATTGCCACCGAACGCACCGGATCACTGATCCTCGACCTGACGGACCTCGAATACATGGATTCGACGACGCTCGGCATCCTCGTGGGAGCGCTCCATCGTTTCAAGTCGGAGAACCGGAATCTCGTGCTGGTGAACCCGCGCGAGCGCATCGCGGCCCTCCTTCGGGTCGCGAATCTCGATTCTCTCTTCGACATCCACCGGACGGTCGCAGACGCTCTCGCAGCCATCAAGCGGCAGGAGGAAGACACCGGTGTCAACTGAAGTCGCGGCCGCGCTCGAATGCACGGCCGAGCCTCCGCACCGCTTCGCGATCGCCGGCCGGGTTCGCGTGAGGAACGGAATCCTGATCACGCTGCGACGCCTCGACGAGCCCTACCCGCCGCGGGACCTCTTCGTCACCTCCCGCGAGCTGAAGATGGGATACGAGAACGTCTACAAGGCCTGTTTCGTCTGCGTCGACCGGGGCCTGAAAGAGAACGCGATCGCCCTGCCCAAGGACCAGATCGAAGCCGGCCTCCCGCCGTAGGGCCTCGCAACCCCCCGGGGTTCAAATCCATCATTGACGCCGGGCGCCGGACGTGAAAGAAGTGTGCCCGGGAACCATTGCCCGGTGGGAATCCTTCACGGAATCGGAGCTCGGAAAGCCGTCGTCGCTCGGGAGGACTGGATCCTCCTCGTCGTCGGGGCGTCGGACGGCCTGCTTCCCGTGCAGCTCCAGAAGGCGCTCTTTCTCCTCGGCCAGCGCTTCCCGGAACTGTCCAGATCCGGCTTCTACGAGTTCCGGCCTGTCAGCTCCGGTGATTTCTCCGAGCAGGTCTACGCCGACGCGACCGCCCTCCTGAAGAAGGGTCTCGTCTCGATTCGTTCTTCGGAAAGCGAGGGGAGCCGGAAGTATCGGCTGACACGTTCGGGCGTCGAGAGGGCGAGCCGGATCGAGAGGCTGGCGCCGCCGGCGATCGCTCAGTCTCTTCGGAGAATCGTCGCCTGGGTCGGCACACGGTCGCTCGCGCAGCTGCTTCGGCGTTCGAGCGCGGCGAGTGCCGCACCAGCAGGGGATCCCTGGGATCTCACCCGTCTTCCTTCCCGCTGACCTCACTCCAGCTCAAAGGGACCTGCGTCTCCCGCCGATTGCTGTCCTGCGCCAGCGCGACGAGCGGCGGCGCGAAGGAGGCAGATGAAACGGGGCGTCGAGCCGTGGGCTCCGGTTCCGGTTCCG
>DASUAD010000255.1:0-3753 GCA_035763965.1 Thermoanaerobaculia bacterium
GCCGACTGTCCGCGTCCGGCCGCTACGGCGACACGGCAGGATCGCCGACGCGTTTCGACGTCTTCTCGATCGGCGGAGCGCCGTCGGCCGTCCTGCCCGCGGGGCTCGATCGGAATCGCTTCGAGCTCGCGGCGCTTCCCGCCTTCGTCCAGACGGGGGAGCGCGTCGAGTCCGTCCGCGGCGAGCTCGCTCTTCGCAACCTGCCGGTCGTCTTCTACGGCGAGCGGCTCCGCGCGTTCGACGCGGACGGGGGAAAGCCCCGTCCGGTGCGCGTCTTCGGCGCGGAGCTGCGGATCGACGAGCGGCTCCTTCCCGTCGCGTTCTCCGGAGACCTCGTGTTCTACGCGGGCGTGGCGAAAATCCGGAGCACGTCGCCGAAGTTCGATTCCACGCGCGGATACGCCGGTCTGCTCTACCGCCCCTGATGCGCCGTGGCCTCGCGCGGTTTCTACTCTCCGCGTTCGCGCTCGGCGCGTGCGCGCTGCGGCTGGAGGCGCAGGACTCTCCCCGCGATCCGCGCCGGAGCGAGTGGAGGCTCGGCGGCGGTTTCGGCTGGACGATCGGCACCGGTCCGAGCGATCCAGATCTCCAGTACGTCGCTCTGTTTCCGGAGCTCGCGTGGCCGGTCAAGCCGCACGTCGCCTATACCGTCACGGGCCACTTCAGCCGATGGTTTCCGCGCCAGGGCTGGGTCGCTGGCTTTCTGCCGGTCGGGGGGCGGCTCGACGTCCTTCGGGACCGAAGCACGACGCCTTACGTATCCGCGGGCGTCGGCGTCGCGTGGACGAACCTGACCGAGCTGGATGAGATCGACCGGCGGTTCAACTTCCTCGCGCAGTGGGGTGCGGGGGTCCGTCGCCAGACACCGGCCGGAGACGAGTGGTTCGGGGAGCTGCGTTACTTCCACGTCTCGAACTTCGGTACCGCCGGCAACAACTGGGGGTTGAACACACTCATCGTCGTGATCGGGAGACGGCTGTGAACGCGATCGTGCGTACATTCGCTGTGGCGGTTCTTTTCGCGATGGCCGTCGCCTGCGGGTCGTCGGGCACGGCGGCTCCGTCGTCGAGAGGCTACGGCGGCTCGCCCGGTCGTCTCGAGATCGAGGAGGGGGGCGAGGTCGTCCTGCACGACCATTGGCGCGCGAAGGACCTTCGGGTGACGGTGAGCTTTCCGGGGACGGGAGGTCCGTTTCCGGTGATCGTGTTCTCCCACGGGGCCGGAGGAAACGGCAGCTATCCGTACCCGCTGACCCGTTTCTGGACGAGCCACGGTTACGTCTGCCTCCACCCGACGCACGCGGACTCCGTCTCGCTCGGCGGCGCCGTGTCGTTCACCGCGCCGGCCGCCTGGGAGAACCGGGCCCGCGACCTCTCGTTCGTCATCGACTCCCTCGACGAGCTCGCCGCGAAAGTTCCGGGGCTCGCCGGGAAGATGGATTCGAGACGAATCGGCGTCGCGGGCTACTCGTACGGTGGACACAGCGCGCAGCTCCTCGGCGGCGCAACGCTGGAGGCTGCGGGAGGCGGAGAGCCGCGGAGTCTCGCCGATCCTCGCCCGCGGGCCTTCTTGCTGCTCTCCGGACCGGGCGCCGGCGCCCGGGAACTGACCGAGCGGTCCTGGAAGAGCTGGACGAGGCCGATGATGGCCGTCACGGGCTCACTCGATCTCGTCGAAGGCGAACGGAGTCCCATCTGGCACCTCGAGCCGTTCTTTCGCAGTCCCGCCGGCGACAAGTACGCCCTCGATCTCGAGGGGGCATCTCACCGCTCGTTCACCGGCCGCCAGCTCGAACTGACCGATACGGGCGAAGAGCGGGAGATCTTCCGGTGGATCTGCGGGGAAACGCTCGCGTTCTGGGATCTCTACCTGAAAGACGTGGCCGCCGCGAAGCCGTGGCTGGAGCCCGAGCGCGTCGCGGAGCTCAGCGGGGGAAGAGCGAAACTGATGAAACGATAGCGTCTCGTTTTGAGGCGCTAATCCTCGTAGTACGACCGCGCCGACACGTTCCCCTTGCGCTTCCCGGAGAGGCTCACCTGGACGTCGTGCGCCCCGCGCGGCAAGTTCGGTTTCACGAAGACGAGCACGTAACGGCCGGAGATCGTGCGGGTCACGCGATCGAGAGCGGCCTGGGGGAAGAGGTGCGTCTTCTGGTACGTCCCGCCCGTCGCATCCGACACGCCGACGAGGCGTCCCTCGAGCGTGTGGTAGTCGGCGTCGGTGATGTCGAGCGTGAAGATGTTGACCCGCGCCGCGGACAGCGAGTGCAACGCTCGATTGTAGTCCTTGATCTCCCTGGGAATCGGACCGACGAGGCCTCCGATCGTGCCGAGTCCCCAGCCGAAGAACAGCATCGTCTTGCCGCCGGGGATCGGCTCGAGCGCCCGCGCGACGAGGTCGAGGCCGCGCTCGGGCGTGACCGCTTTCTTCGCCGCGGCGTAATCGAAGTGACGCGCGAGTGACGGGAACGGCCCGGGCTCGATCCGGCCGGGCTCTGCGGTCCGCAGACACGACAGCATCGCGTCTTTGATCTTTTCCCGGCTGTTCGTGAAGTCCTGTCGGAGCTTCAGGTGCGAGTCGAAGGAGACGACCGCCACCCGATCGGTCTCGAGAAGCGTCTCGAGGAAATGATCGGTGTACTGCGCCATCCGGAGGAACCCCGTGCTGCGCACGGGCTCGTAGTTCGTCTGGTAGAAGAGGACGATCACCCGTCCCGGCGGGTAGGCGAGGACCGGTTCCAGCAGTGACGGCGTCTCTCCCCAGGTGATCTCTCCGGGCTGCAACGCCGCTGCCTCCGGCTCGGTCGCCGGAACCCACTCGGCGGATTCGAGCCGCACGCGCCTGCCGTCGACCCGGACGACGAAGTCGGTCGCAACGAGGTCGCGGATCGGCTCTCCGTCGTCGTAGGTGACGTGGGCGTCGATGACGACGCGCTCGACGCGGGCCTCTTCCGTGTAGGTCCCCGGCCGCGGCGGAGCGGGTGCGGGTCGTGCCGGGGGCGGCGTGCGCGAGCGCTGGGGAATCGCGGGAAGCGGCGTCGTCATGCCGCGCCCGCGTGGAAGAGCGGGGAGCTCCTGCGCAGAAGCCGCATCAGAACCAATCCCGAGAACGGCAAGAACGAGGAACGCTGCGGAGTGCACCGCCAAGAGGCTACGCCCGAACGGAGTCGAACGACAACCCGCCGCTCATTGTGCTCCACCGTTGAAAGAGTCGTGCACCATCCGCGACAGCCGGGCACCCGTTACGAGCGCCCGGTAGTCCACGCCCGGGCTCTTGTCCCGGACGAGCCTCACGCAGATCCCGATCACGTAGCGCGCCTTGGGGGTCTCGACGTAGGCGGCGTCGGTGCGAACGTCGCCCTTGAAGCCCGAGGCGTGAGCGGCACTGTCTCGTCCCCGGCCTTGTCCGAGTCGTGAAGTGTGACCGCTGTGTCGCGTCGGATCCTGCCTTCCGCGATCTGGTGGTAGACCTCGACCATGACCGCGACCTTGATCAGGCTCGCGGTGGGGAAGCGGAGATCCGCGTTGACGGCGATCGTCTCTCCGGTGGCGAGGTTCGTCGCGGCGACTCCGATCGTCCCGGGGAACTCGCGGACGATCTTCTCGATCTCGGCCGGAACCGGGCCGGTCGAAAGGAGGAGGACGAGCGCGGCGATCAGCGTGCCGCCCTCCCCGAGGGCTCGTTGCGGAAGACCTTCCCGTCCTTCATGACGAAGAAGACCCGCCCGAGCTCCTTCACGTCGGCGACGGGGTC
>DASUAD010000256.1:0-2651 GCA_035763965.1 Thermoanaerobaculia bacterium
CGCCGACGACGATCGATCCGGACGTCGGGCTGTCGATTCCCGCCACGAGGTGGAGGAGGGTCGACTTGCCGCCTCCCGACGGGCCAACCACGGCGAGGAACTCGCCGGGCGCGACCGTGAGTTCGACGGAATCGAGCGCGACGATCGGTTGCGCGCCCGGGTAGACCTTCGAGACCCGCTCGCAGACGACGGCGGGCGGGAAAGACGGCGCCGCGCGCGTCTCGGGCGACGACACGCGCCGGAGGATATCGGATACTGGAGTCGGAAGACGGAAGACGGAAAACGGAAGACGATGAGCCCAAAGCTGCAGACCTCGGCCTCTCGTCTCCCGTTTACCGTCTCCCGCCTACCGGCCTGACGTGGCAGCATTCCAGCGGATGTGGCGCCAGAGGGCGCTCGTCGCCGCCCTCGCGCGGCGCGAGCTCGTGGCGCGTTACCGCGGGGGCGCGCTCGGCTTCCTCTGGTCGATGTTGAATCCCCTCCTCCTGCTCCTCGTTTACGCGACGGTCTTCCGTCTCGTCTTCGCGCCGCGAGCCGACGTCCGCCCGTACGCCCTGTTTCTCTTCGCCGGCGTGCTGTGCTGGGGCTTCGTGTCCTCGGCTCTTCTCGACGCCGCGGAGACTTTCCGCGCGAACGGTCCGCTTCTGCGCAAGACGACGGTCGCGCCCGAGGTCTTTCCCGCGGTCGCCGTCGCCGCCCGGCTGGCGCATCTCGCGCTCGCGCTGCCGGTTCTCGCAGCGGCGATCGCGGCCGCCGCGGCCCTGGGCGCCGTACGTCCGAACGCCGCGATGGTCCAGTTGCCGGTCGTGCTGTTCCTCCTCGCGGGGACTGCGCTCGGCCTGGCGCTCGCGGTTTCGGCGCTCTCCGTTCACTTCGGAGACGTGCGCGATCTGCTCGGGAATCTCCTGACGCTCGCGTTCTTTCTGACGCCCGTCCTCTACCCGATCGAGGCCGCCCCGGAGCGCCTCCGGCTGGTCCTGTGGTTGAACCCGTTCACCTCCTTCTTCGTCGGGATTCACGAGAGCGCGTTCTTCTTCCGTCCGGTACGTTTCGAGGCGTGGGCCGGGATGTTCCTCGCGACGGCTCTCGCGCTGGCGCTCGGCGGCTCCGTGTTCGACCGTCTGCGGGACTCGATCGCGGAGGAGGCGTAGAGGTGACGGCGGAAACGGTCCTGCCCGCAATCGAAGCGCGCGACGTCACCAAGCTCTACCGGAGGTGGGGGAGGAAACGGTCCGTCGGCAGCCTCAAGTCGGCTCTCCTCTCGGGCCGACCGGGGTACGCGCTCGCGCCGGACCAGGCGGTGCCGGCGCTCACCAACGTCTCGTTCCTGGTCACCCCCGGTGAAACCGTGGGCGTCGTGGGCGCCAACGGATCCGGCAAGTCCACGCTCCTGAAGCTCCTGGCGGGAGTCCTGCAACCCACTTCCGGGACGGTCAGCGTGCGTGGACGGCTGGCCGCGTTGCTCGAGCTCGGCGCGGGGTTTCATCCCGAGATTTCCGGACGGGAGAACGTGCTCATCAACGGACTCCTCCTGGGCCTGACGAAGCGGGAGATCGCGGGTCGGTTCGACCGGATCGTCCGGTTCGCGGAGCTCGAGGAATTCATCGACGCTCCGGTGAAGACGTATTCGTCGGGAATGGCGGTCCGTCTGGGTTTCTCGATTGCCGCGCACTGCGATCCGGACGTGCTCCTCGTGGACGAGGTCCTCGCGGTCGGCGACGAGGCTTTCGCGCGCCGCTCGCTCGAGAAGTTCTCGGAGTTCGAGCGCGCGGGCAAGACGCTCCTTTTCGTCTCGCACGACCTCGGGCTCGTGATCGAGCGATGCCGCCGCGCTCTCTGGCTCGACGGTGGGCGCCTCGCCGCGGACGGGCCCTCGGGTGAGACCGTCGCCCGCTACCGCGAGAGCGTCTCGGAGCGAGAGGCCGAGAGGCGCGCCGGGACACGACACGCGGCGCCGACCGTCGCGCGGCCCGACCGGATCGGATCGGGCGCCGCCTCCATCTCCGGGGTGCGTCTTCTCGATGGCGACGGTCGTCCGACGTCGCGCGTGCGCTCGGGCGAGCCGGCCCGGTTCGCGATGGACGTCGAGGCGCCGTCGGCGCTCGACGACTTCGTGTTCGGTTTCGCGATCTCGACGGTCTCGGGCGCGGTCGTGTTCGGCTCGAACACCGAGATCGACGGGTTCGCCGCGGAGGAGCTCGCCGGTGAGTCGACGGTCGTGCTCGAAATCGAGGCGCTGGACCTCGCACCGGGCGTCTATGCCGTGGACGCGGCCGTGCACGCCCGCGACGGCTCTCCGTACGACTATCGCCGGGACCTCTTCCGCTTCGAGGTGGCCGCCGACCGCGCGGTCGCCGGAGTCTGGAACCCGGCGCGGACCTGGAAGTTCGCGGGGGGAGTGCGATGGAAGAGCGGAAGTCGCGCGTAGCGCCGCTCCGCCACTTCCTGACGCGGGTGCAGGCTCTCGAGCTCTACCTGGTGTCCGGTTTTCTCGTCTGTGCCGTCGTCGTCTTCCTCTTCGGGATCCTGGCGCGGGAGGTCTTCCGCACGACCGACACGCGCGACTTCGATCACGGCGTCACTCTCGCGGTGCGCGAGCTGCAGTCGCCGTGGAACGACCGCATCGCGCAGGCCGTGACGTTCTTCGGGAG
>DASUAD010000257.1:0-2253 GCA_035763965.1 Thermoanaerobaculia bacterium
CTCGGCGAAGTTCTCCACACCGGCGACGATCGAGTGGCTGCCGAAGTTCGGCGTGTCGAGGTAGTACGTCCCCTTGCCGAGCCACGAGTCGTTGTCGCGCTCCTCGAAGCTGCAGACGCCGCAGAACGTCGGCGAGTGGAAACGGCGGCCGTTCGTGTCCACGAGGAGGGTTCCGCCGATGCGGTCGGTGAACCGGCTGCCGCTGTTCTCGAACGTGAACTCCTTCTTGGCGTACTGCGCCTCGAACATCAGGTTCTTCGTGATCACGCCGCTGTAGTTGAACGCGAGGAGCGTGTTCGGCAGCGAGCGGATCGGGACGAGGCTGTCGTAGTCGAGGATGTTGCCGAACGCGTTGTTGGTCTCGTCGTTCTTGATGTTCAAGTAAGAGGCCACCAGGTTGTGCCCGCTCGCGATCTGCGCAGTCAGCTTGCCTTCCCACCGGGTCTCGTCGAACCCGTTCGTGTAGGGAAGATTCGTGATCGCCGTGAAGCGCTGCAGCGAGCGTTCCGCCAGCCGGCCGGCGCCGAAGAACCACAGGTGGTCTTTCAGGATCCGGCCGCCGAGGGTTGCCTCGTAGATCTGGTCGGTCTTGTCCACGTGATCGGCCTCGGCCGGCCACGGCGTCTTGTCCGTCCAGTCCGGGTTGGTGAACGTGTCCCGGAACGAGCCGCTGAAGGTGTTCCCGCCCGACTTCGTCAGCGTGGAAACGACTCCGCCGGTGAAACGGCCGTACTCCGCGGAGACGCCGCCGGCGAGGACGGTGGTCTCCTGGATCGCGTCTTCGATGAAGAGGTTGTGCGGCTGGCCGCGCAGGTTCTCATTGACGACGACGCCGTTGACGAGGAACACGTTGTCGTAGGAGGGAGCGCCGGAGATCGTGACCTGGTTGTTGACGCCGGTGTTGCTCACGCCGGGGGCGAGGAGGACAGTCGAAACGATCGTGCGGGCGACCGGGAGCCGGGCCATCTGCTCCGACGTGAAGTTCGTCGCGATTTGGGTTGTTTCGAGCACCGCCTCGGCTTCGCCCTTGACCCGGACCTCTTCCCGCACACCCGAAACCGCGAGCGACTCGTCCACGCCCGTCGTCTGGGCGAGCAGCAGCCGGACCTTCTGGGTCTTGGTCTGCATCCCCGAGAGCTCGAAGGTGACCGTGTAGTCTCCGGGAGGCAGCCCCGCGATCGAGTAGCCGCCGCTCGAACCGGTGGTCGCCGTGCGCGTCCCCTGGAGGGCGGGCGAGGAGACGGTCACCACAACCCCCGGCAAGGGCTGCCCTTCCGAGGTCACGGTACCCGCGATCGAGGCGGTCGTGCCCTGGCCGAGCGCAATGCCAGAGCCCGCTATGAGAAAGACGGCGATCACAAGAAATCGGACAGGGTTCCTCATGCGACTACCCTCCTTTTCGAGAAAAAAGAAAGAAAGAAGAAAGCCTGAGCCGGGGTCCGGAGACAGGACTCCCCCGTTCCGGCTGCGGTCGGACGGACGCCCTGCACGGGATCAGCCCTGGCAAGCACGCGAACGCTATGGGACGAAGCCCCTTTTTTCAGGGACGAAGCAGCAAAGCGGAAGCCAGCTTCTGCGAGCCGCGTCAAGGGCCTGGTCACAGGGACCAAGACTCTCCTGTTTAAGGAGTTCCAGCGGAAGCGCTCCCGCGAACAGCGAGGGTCGTTGGCGGGTCTGCGTCCGGAAGCTTGGACCGAAATCCAATCCTCCGTACGAAGAGGCCTAACCGCGGCGAGTCAGCGCTCGGATACTTTCGTGGGGCGGTCCACGACCCGAAAGTCGGCCCGTCGAAGCGTGCTGTGGCCCGATCCGTCACGCACGGTCACGTAGAGCATGTAGGTTCCGGGCGCGAGGCCGGTAAGAGGGATTTCGTAACCGAAAGCGTAGCGGCCGGGCCCGAGCTCCTGGAGCTTCGCCGGCGACGCCGGCTGGCTCGCGATCGGCTCGGCGCCGCGCCGCAGCTGGAGTTCCTGGGTGACCTTTCCCGCGTCATCCACGTTGGCGAGCTGAACGAAATACCAGAGCGATTCGGTGCGCGCGAACTCCGCGTCCGCGCGCGGAAGCGCCTCGACCGTGCCGAAAACGAAGGGAGCCCGTTCGACCTCCTTCTGGACCGGGCCGACCCCCGCCGTCAAGAGCAGGCTCGAAACGGCGAACTCCTTGTCGAGAGCCGGGATCCGGAGCGGAAGCGTCGCCGACGCGAGCGGCCGCTCCTTCTCACCGGTAATGGCGAGAGATGCCGTGTAGTTTCCG
>DASUAD010000258.1:0-5037 GCA_035763965.1 Thermoanaerobaculia bacterium
GTCGCTTGCGGGCGACCTGCTCGCGCACTGGCACGAAGCCGGCCTCGACCGCGTGCCTGGTCCCGATGGACTGCGGCGGGTGCAGGCCCGCGGGGCCTGTCCCCGCGCCGATTACTCGGCGCTTCCGCATCGCGAAGCTCCTCCGCTCGGTTACTTCGCGGAGACTCCTCGCGATGCGAACCAGTAGACTCCTCGCGCCGCGAGCGTGGAGGCTCTTCCCGATGCGATTAGCAGACTCCTCGCCGCGACCGGAACCTCCTCCCTCTCCCCGGTGACGGGGAGAGGGTTGGGGTGAGGGGCCTATGGAAGGTCGACGAGGACGTCCTCTCCCGATACCTCCACCGGATAGACCTCCGTGTCGGTGGCCCACGGCGTGTCCTGGTAGACCTTGCCGGTCGAGACGTCGTAGTGCGCGGCGTGCCAGGGGCAGGTCAGGAGAAGGGGGCTCCCCCCCGTACCGAGCTCTCCCATGTGGAGCGGCGCGCCGCGGTGCGTGCACGTGTCGTTCATCGCGTAGACCCGGCCGCCCACTTTCGCGAGCATGACTGTCCGTCCATCGTGCTCGCGCATCGTCATGCCGCCTTCGGGCACCTCGGAGACCGCCGCGAGCCGGACCTTCATTCGAGCGAGCTCGCGTACAGCCGGTGGAAGTGGTGCACGCCGCTTTCGCGCCTCACCGAGAAGCGCCCGGTGTCGTACGTCCTCGACTCGAGGCCCTTCTGCACCGCCTGGCAGATCGCGATGTCCTCGCGCTGGATCTCGTCGGAGAACTCGATCGTCTGGCGCACGGTCTCCCGGATCGCCGGGCGGTCGGGATCGCGGAAGAACCACTCGAAGACCGTCCGCGTGCGGCGGAGAGACAGCGGAACGATCAAGTTCGTCGAAAAGTTGTCCGGATAGACGTTCAGCATGAGGTTCGGGTAGATCCAGTAGTAGAGAGCGTCGCTCTCCGACTCGCGGGGGTCGCGCCGCAGCTTCGCGCCCTCGCGCGGCTTGATCGGAGAGCGCTGGAGAGACCAGCAGCCGTTCGTTTCGGTCACGTATCGCGCGTAGTCGATTTCCTTCATCAGACCGGGATGCACGATCGGGATGTGATAACCCTCGAGATAGTTGTCGACGTAGACCTTCCAGTTGCAGTCGATTTCCCAGTCTTTCCGCGCGGCGAGCTTCATTCCCGACAGCCCGCGCGCCTCGAGGTCGGCCGGAAGGGCACCGAGCGTCTCCAGGAGAGGCGGCGCGGCCACGTCCACGTTGACGAACACGAGCCCGAGCCATGTCTCGACCCGGAACTCGGGGAGACGAACGGAGTCCTTCTCGAACCCTTCGACGCCGTCGAACTCCGGCGTGTTCACGAGCCGCCCGTCGAGCGCGTAGCTCCAGCCGTGGTAACCGCAGCGGAAGGCGCCGCAGGAGCCTTCCCCCTCCGCGACCGGGCCGGCGCGGTGGCGACAGACATTCGAGAGGGCGCGCAGCCGGCCGTCGTTGCCGCGGACGACGAGAAGCGGCTCGCCCGCCACCTCGGCCGTGAGGTACGCACCGGGCAACGCGACCTGGTCCTCCCGCCCGACGAGCTGCCACGTGCGCGCGAAAATGCGATCGCGCTCCCCTGCCTCGGTCGCCGGGTCCGTGTAACACCACGACGGAATGGTCGCGGCGCGGGAGAGTGCTTCATCGACCCGGATCTGCCAGTCCATTCGCGAAAGTCTATGGGGTCAGGTCTCCCCTTGCCACATCGGGGGTCAGGTCTCCACTTGCCACTTTGCAAGCAAAGTGGCAAGTCCATCTTGGCAGATCGATCGTCTGCGGCGACTCGTGAAGACCTGACCCCCCTACAGCTCGATCTGCGCTCCCAGCTCCACCACGCGGTTCGGCGGCAGGCGGAAGAACGCCATCGCGCTCGTCGCGTTGCGGGACATCAGTGCGAAAAGACGCTCGCGCCAGATCGGCATGCCCAGGGCGCCGCGAGGGATCAGCGTCTCGCGCCCCAGGAAGAACGTGGTGTCCATCATGTCGAACTTGCGCCCGGCGATCTTCACGCCCTCGAGGGCCTTCGGCACGTTCGGGTCCTGCATGAAGCCGTACCGCAGGTTCACCCGGTGAAACCCTTCCTTGAGCGGCTGGATCTCGACGCGCCGCCGGCGCGAAACGAACGGCACCGGTTCCGTCGTGACCGACAGGAAGACGACTCGCTCGTGCATGCACTTGTTGTGGCGGAGGTTCAGGAGCAGGGTGTGGGGAGTGCCCGTGCTGACCCGATCCATGAACACCGCTGTCCCCGCCACGCGCAGCCGTGGCTTGCGCGCGACGCCGTCGAGGAACATGTCGAGCGGCAGAGTATCGGCCTCCAGCCGTTTCGCGAGGATCCGGCGTCCCCGACTCCACGTCGTCATGAGCGTGAACGTGACGGCGCCGGCCGAGAGCGACAGCCAGCCGCCCTGCGGGATCTTCACGAGATTCGCGAGAACGAAGGCGAGTGTGACCGCCAGGAAGAAGCCCGTGATCGTGACCGACTTCACCCGTCCCCAGCCGAGCGCTGTGCGCGAGACGGTGTACGCGAGGGCCGTCGTCACGGCCATCGTCATCGCGATCGCGACCCCGTACGCGTCGGCGAGGCGGGTCGAGTTGCGGAAGAGGACGATGATGGCGGCGGTCCCGAGTATGCCGGTCCAGCTGATGCCCCGGATGTAGATCTGACCCATCTCCGCGGACGATGTGTGGCGGATGTTGACCCGCGGCAGATATCCGAGCTGGACCGCCTGCCGCGTCAGAGAGAACGCTCCCGAGACGACCGCCTGAGATGCGAGCAGTGCAGCGATCGTCGCGAGCACCACGAACGGTACGAGCATCCATTCGGGAGCCAGCAGGTAAAAGGGATTCCGGACGGCGCGCGGATCGGTCAGCAGCAGCGCACCCTGCCCGAAGTAGTTCAGGACGAGCGCCGGGCCGACGAGCAGCATCCAGTCCAGCCGCATCGGCCTCTTTCCGAAACGGCCCATGTCCGCGTAGAGTGCCTCGCCGCCGGTCGCAACCAGAAAGACCGCGCCGAGGACGAGAAAGCCGGGAATGCCGTTGCGCGCGAAAAAACCGGCCGCGTAGCGGGGGTCGATCGCGCGGAGAACCTCCGGCCTTCGGAGAATTGCCACGAGTCCGAGAGCCGCGATCGCGGCGAACCAGAGCAGCATGACGAGACCGACGGCCGGTCCAAACCTCGGTTTGCGGCGGCTCTGGATGAAGAAGAGCAGGAACAGGAGAACGATCGAGAGGGACGCGACGACACCTTCGGTCACGGGCGAAAAGAGCTCGAGCCCCTCCACCGCGGCGAGCACCGAGATCGCCGGCGTCATGATCCCGTCCCCGTAGAAGAGTGCGACGCCGAGAAGGCCGAGAACCCCGACGATCCACCTCGCTGCGCGGTTGCGCACCTCGGGCCGGACGAGCTCCATCAACGCGAGGATTCCCCCCTCGCCGCGGTTGTGGAGACGCAGGATCCAACCGTGGTACTTGACGCCCACGACGAGAACGAGCGTCCAGAAGATGAGAGAGAGCAGACCGAGAACGTTCGCCGGCTCAAGAGGAACCGCGTGCCGCCCGGCGAAGCAGACTCGGAGAGCGTAGAGCGGGCTCGTCCCGATGTCGCCGTACACGATCGACAGCGCTGCGACGGAGAGGAGAAGGAGCTCGCGTCCCCGCGGTTCCCGGGGATAACGCGCCGTGCCGCTCTCGAAGGCGGGAATCCCTTCGACGACTTCGCTCACAGCTCGATCTGCGCGCCCAATTCCACGACGCGGTTCGGCGGAAGGCGGAAGAAGAGCGCCGCCCCCTGGGCGTTGCGCGTCATCCAGGCGAACAGGCGCTCTCTCCAGATCGCCATTCCCGGCCGATCCGTCGCGAGCAACGTCTCGCGGCCGAGGAAGTACGTCGTGTGGTCCGCGTCGAAGCTCACGCCGGGCAGGTCGATCGACTGCACGAGCTCGGGCACGTCCACGTTCTCCATGAATCCGTGGCGGGCCACGATGCGGTAGATGCCCAGGCCCAGGTCCTTCACGGCGATCTGCTCTTCGTCCGCAACGTACGGGATCTCCTCGGTGACGATCGTGAGAAGGGCGACCTTTTCGTGGAGAACCTTGTTGTGTTTCAGGTTGTGCAGGAGCGCGAGCGGGATCCCGTCGAGAGTCCGGTCCATGAAGACGGCCGTGCCCGACACGCGGGGCGGAGGCCGCCGCAGGATCGAAGCCACGAATTGGTCATCGGCGAGCGCCTCCTCCCGGATGCGGTCGGCGAGGATCCGCCGGCCGCGGCGCCACGTCGTCATCACGGTGAAGATCCCTCCGGCCACGAGAAGCGGGAACCAGCCGCCGTGCGCCACCTTCACCATGTTTGCCCCGAAGAAGGAAAGATCGATCGTGAGAAAAAAGGCGGTGAACGCCAGTGCGGCAGGGACGCTCCAACCCCAGAGATCGCGCTCGACGGTGTAGAGCAGCACGGTCGTGATCACCATCGTGGTCGTCACCGCGACTCCGTACGCCGCGGCGAGGTTGCTCGAGTTGCCGAATCCCACGACGAGCGCGATGCACCCGAAGCAGAGGGCCCAGTTGACCGACGGAATGTAGATCTGGCCGATTTCCCGAGCCGAGGTGTGGCTGATCTCGATCCGCGGCGTGTATCCGAGCTGGACGGCCTGCCGCGTGAGCGAGAAAACTCCGGAGATCACGGCCTGCGATGCGATGACGGTGGCCGCCGTTGCGAGGAGCACGAGAGGAATCAGCGCCCACGAAGGCGCCATCTTGTAGAAGAGGTTGGGGGCGGCCGTCGGCTCCCGCAGGAGAAGCGCCCCCTGTCCGAAGTAGTTCAGGAGGAGCGCCGGAAGTACACCCGCGAACCAGGCGACTCGGATCGGACGTTTTCCGAAGTGCCCGAGATCCGCGTAGAGGGCCTCGCCTCCGGTGACGACCAGAAAAACTGTGCCGAGCGTGATGAAGGCCTGCCATCCGTTCCGAATGAAGAAGTCGTACGCCCGCAGGGGATTGACGGCGGCGA
>DASUAD010000259.1:0-2326 GCA_035763965.1 Thermoanaerobaculia bacterium
CCATCAGGATCGGGAAAGGCCGGATGCGCGAAGAAACGGGGTGGGTGGCCATGTACCGTCCTCCTTGTATTTAGAAGCGGGCAGTTCAGTTCCGTCCGCTTTCCAGAATCGTGCGGAATGCTGGGAGTCCGAGCAGAGGCCGGAATTCCGGCTCTCGTTCGATCTGGAGGACCGAAACCCCCGCGGCGCGAGCCCGGCGAATCCATTCGATCGCTTCTTCCCGGTTGCCGTCGAGCGTCGCCACGACCGCGGCGCTGTAGAGATTCTCCGGATCCTCGGGGTTGATCTCGAGAGCTCGATTCAACTCTCCCCGGGCTCGGGCTGGCTCGCCGATCTTCGCCAGGCATTTTGCGATCGTCCGGTGAGCGACGTCATCCCGCGGGTTGAGCGAAGTCTCTCCCTCGGCGAGCGAGATCGCGCGCGTGAAGGCCGTGTCCGCGCGGGACTCGAGAGAGGGCGCCCAGCGGTAGGCATCGCCGAGGTTCGCCCAGTACAGATGTTTTCCCGGAGTCAGCTCGACTGCCTTCTCGAAAGCCGCGGCGGCCTCGGCATATCTCCCCGAGTAGAACTCGAGAGTCCCCAGGTTTGCGTAGACGGTATCGACGGGCTTCAGGCGAATCGAGGTCATGTACGCTTGCCTTGCCTCACCGAACCTCCCGGCCTTGAACAGCACTGCGCCGAGGTTCGCGAAGGCGCGCCCGCTGTCGGGAGTGAGCTCGGTCACGCGCCGGAACATCTGGACGGCGCGGTCGAACTCGCCGTGCTTCGCGTAGAACGCCCCAGCCTGACTGTAGCTTGCCCAGTAGTCCGGCTGCAGCGCGATTGCCCTCCGGTAGCTTTCCTCCGCCTTCAGCGAGTCGCCTGACGCGTTGTACGCCCGGGCGATGCCGAGCTGCGCCTCCAGGTTGTTCGGCTGCCGGGAGAGCGCCCGTTGGAACGCCTTGATTCCTTCGATGGGCGCGCCGGTCTGGGTTCGGAGCTCGCCGAGCGTGACGTCGACTTCGGGCAGCGCGGGGTCGAGCGCCTGTGCCCGCGTACAGGCCGTTTCCGCGAGATCGACCCAGTTTCGCTCGCGGGTGAGAGTGAACTTGTGGAGGTATCCGCGCCCGAGTGATGCCTGAACGAGCGCGGATGACGGCCGTTCGGCGGCCAGGGTCTGCAGCAGGGCGATGCCCTGATCGATTGAGGCGGCGTTGTCGTAGCGCTGAAGGCTCCCGATCGCCTGAAGGTAGCGATCCTGGTCTCTCGCGGTCTCGAGGCCGACGGGGCGCGGACGCCGGGATCCGGCGGTCAGGCGAAGCGAAGCGGCCACCTTCTCGGCAAGCCGGTCCTGGATTTCGAAAAGTTCCGAAGCGAAGCCATCCTGGTAATCGGCCGCAATCTGGACTCCCATCGCGTTCAGGATCGAGTAAGTGATGCGGACCCGGTTCGCCTCGCGCTGAAAGGTTCCGCGCAGCACCAGATTCGCTCCGAGACGCTTTGCGACGCGGACGACTTCGGACTCCTTGTCTGCCTCCGCGACGACCGCGGCCGGCATGACGATCTGAATTCCGGAGATCCCGGAGAGTCGCGCGCTCACTGTCTCGACGAGTCCGACGCCGATGAGCTGGCCGCCGGGTTGACCGCTCAGGTCCTGGAAGGGGAGAACCGCCAGGTACTTCTCGCGTGGAAGCGCGGGTGCCGTTGCGCGGCGGAGGAGCCGCCATCCCGCGAAGAGCGCGACGATCGCGAAAGCTGTCGCGACCGCGACGAGCGCGACTCGCGTCGGTCGCCGACGCGTGGGGATCGTCGGCGCGGACGGGGCGAGGCCCACGATCGGAGCAGAGCTCGAAGAGCGCCCCGCCCGGATCTCGGCGAGCGTCTCCTCGATCTCGATTCGCGCGTCGCCGACATCGCGAAGCCGTTCGGCGGGGTTCTTCTGAAGGCACCGGACGAGCAGATGCCGGATCCGTGGCGGCGTCGTGGCCGGGAGCGCATCCCAGGGCGGTTCCGCTCGCAGGATCGTCGCGAGGATGTCGGAAGCCGTCTCTCCCGTGAACGCCCGCCTGCCCGAGAGAAGCTCGAAAAAGACGCATCCGAAGGACCAGATGTCGGTGCGCTTGTCAACCGGCTTTCCACGCGCCTGCTCCGGGCTCATGAACTCTGCGGTGCCCATGACGACGCCCGGCTGCGTTCCCTCGACGACGAGGGTCGGTGAGAGCGAAGGGTCCGATCCGGTAACGGTCTCCCTGGCATCGAACGCCTTCGCCAGGCCGAGGTCCAGAACCTTGACGCGTCCGTCCGGTGTGACCTTGATGTTCGCCGGCTTCAGATCACGGTGAACGAT
>DASUAD010000260.1:0-16023 GCA_035763965.1 Thermoanaerobaculia bacterium
GAGTAGATTCCTACTGGTGCTACGGCACGCAGCTTTCGGTAAACGCCTCGACGACCTCCGATTTCTGGGGCACCAAGAATGCCGGCATCAATTACGGCCTTCTGTTCACGGCCTGGGGAGTGGCGGGCATCGTGGGGCCAAGGATCGGCGGCGCGCTCTTCGACAAGTAACAGAACTACGAGGCAGCCTTCTACACCGCAGCGGCCCTGGCGGCGGTCGCCCTCTTGTGCGAGCTCTTGGCAAGGCGACCAGCGCCGGTGGAGTTTCGCGTGGAGGCGAGAGCGGCCGCAGGCACGAGAGCCTAGCAACCTCCTATCGCCGCGGCCGAAAAAGGCGCGGCGGCAAAACGCGCGACAGGTCTACTCGCTGTCATTTCTCAGGATCGTTGACACCACTTTGCGGCCGCTCAGAGATTCTCTCCTAGCGGCATCTCCTGAGCCTGCTTCGCTGATGGGTTCTCGGCCCTCTCGCCGGGAACGTTCAGCGGACCGGTCGGGGCTGTCAACAACGTGTCGAGACTCCACAACTCGCTGGATCAGAGGCGGCGACTGTGAAAGGTCTTACAGAAAGATCTCATCGCCAGAGCCATATTGGGACCGGAGAGAAAGGAGTGTGATGGAATCCATCCTGACGGATTATCTCGTCCTCGAGTCCGGAGCTTTTCTGGGTGCCTTGGCGCTTCTCGTGGTCGTCTTCGGAGGCGTCCTTCTCGGATGTCTCGCCGATGAGGAGCGAACGGGCAAGTGGTTCTCCTGGGCGGAATGGCCTCATCCGGAATCCGAGGCGCCCGCACGAGGCGAGGTTCAACGGGCGGCCTGACGCGCGGCCTGGGCCGACCACGAATCGCCGAGGCCCTTCGAGAGGGCCTCGGAGTTCGTCTGCCTCCCCGCGGAGGCGGCTCCGCGTTGAATGGAACTTGCCGGGGTCCTAGACTCAAAACCGTGGTTCGACCGACGGCCCTCGAGCTCTTCAAGAGCGTTTCCGATCCGGACGTCCAGCGGATAGCCCTCCTGTGCACGGAGCGGCGCTATCCGCAGGGAGCCACGATCTTCTCCGAGGGAGATCCCGGCGACGCGATGTTCATCGTGAGGGAGGGGCTGGTGAAGCTCGTCTCGGTGTCGGAAAAAGGGGCCGAGACCATCCTCCATATCCTCAAGCCGGACCAGATCTTCGGCGAGCTCTTGTTCGCCGAGGAGAAGAGGGCATTCAACGCAATCGCCAGCACGGACGTCCTGGTGACCATCATCCCGCGGAAGAGCTTCGAGGAAATTCTCGCCTCCTTCCCCGCGGTCGCCCGGAACTTCATTCGTCTTCTGTCGAGACGGCTCGCCCGGGTGAAGCAGGAGTTTGCCGGCTTCGGCCACACCTGGTCCTACCAGAGGCTGGGAAGGGTCCTCCTCCAACTCGGAAAGGAGCACGGTGTCGACACGCCCAGGGGAACCGTGATTCCCGTGAGGCTGACCCACGAGGACCTAGCCAACCTGATCGGTAACACCCGCGAGACGGTCACGACGCAGATCAACAAGTTCAGGCGGTTGGGCCTGGTGAAACGCGAGGGCCGGCACTTCGTCGTGAACACGCGCCTCCTCACGAAGTTCCTCTCCCCCGAGGAGGAACCATCCGAGGAGCTCGCTCACCGGTAGAGACGACTCGCTGATCTCCGCCTCGCCTGCCCTTCCTTTCCTGCACGGAGAAATCGAAACAGAAAAGTCCCGCGAATGGATTCAGAAGAGGTACATCACGTTGAGTAGGCCGGTCGGCTGGCTGCCGGTAAATCCTTCCTTCTTCTCGAAGACGTCGTGGTTCGACCAGTCGATGCGGAGGTCGGCGCGGATCAGGAAGTGAGAAGTGACCCTGAGCTCGGGCGTGAGCGTGATCCCCTTCAGCATCTGCGCGACGCCGGTTCGCGCGCCGTCCGGGTCGTTGAAGAGCTCCCCCCTGAGAACGAGGGCGATGTTGTCGTCGAGCCCGAACCGCGCGTAGGCCACGATCCCGTCCCACGTTGCAGTCTGCCCTTGTGCGACCGCGTTCGCCTCGGTGCCGTAGACGATGTCCACGGCGAGGATCGACCGATCCACGACCTTCCACTGCGCGTTCACGTTGACCACGTTGCGGGGGTCGCCGTTGTGAGTCCGCTCCGGGCCCAGCGTGTAATTGGCGACGACCGTGACCGTCGTCGAGGGCGTAAAGGTGATCTGGGCGCCCAGGGACTTGCCGCTGTTGTTGTCCTTCACGACGTCCCAGCCGGTGGCGAGCATCATGACCGCCGCGAGCTGGTCGCTGAACCTGTAGCCGGCCTTGAACCCGGTATGGGTGAATGGGATCGCGTAACCGAACAGAAATGAGCGGGTGGCGTTGTCGTTGTAACCGTCGTAACCCTCGATGACTTCGTAGCCGTGGTGCGTGACGAACTTCCCGGCGTCGAAGCGCAGGCCGCTCCCGATCGCCGCGATGTAGCTGACGAAGGCCTGCTGCAGGTCGAAGTCATGAGCCTTACCGCTCGCGTCGCGGAAGAGTCCCGCTGCCGCTGAAACCCGCGGGATCGAGCCACCGGCCACCGCGTCGATACGGAAGCCCGCCTCGCTCCGTCTGGCGACGGCCTTTTGCAGGACGAACTCGGCTGCATCCACCTTGACGGTCTCGTCGTCGAAGTCGAAGACCCGAAACTGGTTCGTGCCCGAGGCCGGGCGATTCGTGTTGTAGGAGAACTTGCCCGACACGAAGCCGTTGACCGTAATCTCTTCGTACCAGGATTTCGGGGCCGGCGCCGGCGCGGGAGTCACCGTCGCGCCGGGCGCCGCGGCCGGCTCCTGCGAGACGGCCGGGCGGGCGGCTGCGAGGGCGGCCGCGGCGATGATGGCGCGGGCGCCGAGGCGGTATCTGCGCTGCGACCCGGGCCGACCTGTCTCCGTCAAGCCGCTTTCACCTCCCCGCCGTGGCGCACGAGATCTCCGGACGCCTACCGCGCCGCCGCAGCGCGCGTCTCGTTCGCGGCGACGGCCGGGCGCGGGCGGGGGCTCACCGCGGACGGCCTGGTCGGCCGCACGGCCTGCCTCGGAGAGACCTTCCAGAACAGGGATCGAAAGGCCTCCCAGTTCTCGATGATCTCTCGCGCCCGGACGCTCCCGGTCGCGTCGCGGTGACACTCGATCATCTGTTTCAAACGCCCGGCGTCGCGGGACGAAAGGCTGCGCGCCGGCGCGACCATTTCGGTGTTGCACCGCTGCCGGAAGCCGGCATCCGGGTCCAGGACGTAGGCGACGCCGCCGGTCATTCCCGCGCCGAAGTTTCGTCCGGTCTTTCCGAGGATCGCGACCGATCCTGCCGTCATGTACTCGCAGGCGTGATCGCCTGCCCCCTCGACGACGGCGAACGCTCCGCTGTTGCGCACGGCGAACCTCTCCCCCACGCATCCGGCTGCAAAGAGCCGCCCGCCCGTGGCTCCGTAGAGGAGCGCGTTTCCCGCGATCACGGATTGCCCGAGCGGCCCGGGAGAGGACCGACGCGGCAACAGGATGATCTCGCCGCCCGACATCCCCTTCCCGACGGAGTCGTTGGCCTCCCCCTGGAGGACCATCCGCATCCCATCGACGCAGAAGGCGCCGAAGCTCTGCCCGGCGGTTCCGCGATACCGGAGCGTGATCACGTCCGGCGCGAGGCGGCGGCCCCGAAGCCGCCGGGCGAGCTCGCCGGCGACCCTCGCCCCGACGGCCCGGTCGGCGTTGGTGACGTCGAAGTCCATTGCAACGGGCGCCGGCGTGCCTTCCTCCCACTGAAGTTGCGTGAGGACGCGCTCGTCGAGGTTTCGGTCCGTGGCGGGGGGGTCGTTGCGGGCCTCGAGGCATCGGCGAGTGCCCCGGGGCAGACGCGGCCCGGGCACGATCCGGCCGAGGTCGACCGTCGAGGTCTTGAATCGGCCCGGCGGCACGCGCGATTCCAGGAGCTCGACCCGTCCGATCGCTTCTTCGAGGCTCCGACAGCCGATCCGCGCCAGGATCTCCCGGACTTCCTGCGCGACCGCCGTGAAGAATCGGATCACCATCTCCGGAGTGCCGCGGAACTTCCGGCGCAGGTCCTCGCGCTGCGTGGCGATGCCGGCCGGACAGTTGTTCAGGTGGCACTGCCGCGCCATCACGCAGCCGGCGGAAACGAGCGCCGCCGAGCCGAAGCCGAACTCCTCGGCTCCGAGGAGAGCCGCGATCACGACGTCCCGCCCGGTCTTCAACCCGCCGTCGACCTGGAGGCGGACGCGCGGGCGCAGACCCCCGGCCACGAGCACCTGCTGCACCTCCGCGAGACCGATCTCCCAGGGCGCGCCGGCGTTCTTGATCGATCCCAGGGGTGAGGCTCCGGTGCCGCCGTCGTGACCACTGATCTGGATCGAATCGGCGTAAGCCTTGACGACGCCGGCGGCGATGGTGCCGATCCCGGCGGAGGAAACGAGCTTGACGCCGATCCGCGCGCGCGGGTTGACGCTCTTCAGGTCGTGGATCAACTGGGCGAGATCCTCGATCGAGTAGATGTCGTGGTGCGGAGGGGGCGAAATCAGAGTCACCCCTTCCGGTGAGTGCCGCAGACGCGCGATGTGCGGGGCGACCTTGTGGCCCGGCAGCTGACCCCCTTCGCCGGGCTTGGACCCCTGCGCCATCTTGATCTGCAGCTCTTCGGCCGACGCCAGGTAATCGGCCGTCACGCCGAAGCGAGCGGACGCGACCTGCTTGATCCGGTCGTTGGCCGAGTCCCCGTTGGGCAGGACCCTCCAGGAATGGTCCGGGTCCGTCCCTCCTTCCCCGCTGTTGCTGCGCCCGCCAATCCGGTTCATCGCGATGGCGAAGGTCTCGTGGGCCTCCGGGCTCAAGGCCCCGATCGACATGGCGGCGGTCGAGAAGCGACGGAGGATCGCCTCGATCGGCTCCACCTCTTCGAGCGGAACCGCGCACGCCGGCGCGAACTCGAGCAGGTCTCTCACGACGACGGGATCGCGCCGCTCGACCCGGCTCGCGTAGTCGGCGTAGTCGACCTTCTCACCGCTCCCGATCGCGGCGTGAAGGGCCCGGACGACGTCCGGAGAGAAAGCGTGGGTCTCGCCGTCGCGCCGATAACGGTGGAATCCGCCTTCCTCCAGAACGTCGCGCGCCGCGGGCCCGAAGGCGAGGGCATGGCGCCGGAGAACCTCTTCGGCGATCTCCGGGAGACCCGGGCCCTCGATCGGCGACGGTGCTCCCGGAAAGTACCTGCGCACCACCTCGCCGGAGAGGCCGATCGCCTCGAAGAGCTGCGCGCCCCGGTAGGAGCGCATCGTGGAGATCCCCATTTTCGAGAGAACCTTCAGAAGTCCCTTCCGGAGCGTGGACAGGTAGCGTGACTCGAGCGATCGGACCGATCGCTCCGGGGTGCCGGACGAGGCGGCAAGGCGAATCCACTCGAGCGCCAGGTAAGGGGAGACGGCGTCGGCGCCGAAGGCGAGCAGGCACGCGACCTGATGGTCGTCGCGCGCGTCGCCCGTCTCGACCAGGAGGCTCGTCCGTGGCCGCAGGCCGCGCTCGACGAGCCCCTGATGCACGGCGGCGACGGCGAGGAGCGTCGGGAGAGCGGCGTGCCCGGCGTCCACGCCCCGGTCGGACAGGAGCAGGGACAGGGCCCCATCTTCGACGGCGCGAACGGATTCGGAGACGGCTGCGTCGAGCCGCCGGAGGAAGCCCGCCTCGCCTTCGCCGGCGCGGAACCGGAGCGGGACTCTCGCGGCACACCCGATCCGCCCATCCGATGCAACCGATTCGATCTCTTCCGGAAAGAGGACAGGGCTCTCGACCCAGGTCCGCGCCGCGTGCTCCGGGCGCTCGGTCCAGAGCTCCCCTTCCGGGCCCAGAGGCACCGCGAGCGACATCACGACCGTCTCGCGGAGCGGATCGATCGGTGGATTCGTCACCTGGGCGAATCGCTGCTTGAAGTAGGAAAAGAGAAGCCGGGGTTTTGTCGAGAAAGCGGCGAGCGGCGTGTCGTCGCCCATGGATCCCAGCGGCTCGCGACCCTCCCGGAACATCGGCGCGAGAACCAGCTCCGTCTCTTCCCGCGTGTAACCGAAGGACTTCAACACCCGGACGTCTTCGGACGGCCGCACGCCGTCGGACGCAGCGCGACTGCGACCGGCAGTCGGAGTCGCCCGGCGGCGGTGCGTTTCGAGCCACTGCCGGTAAGGCTTCGCCGCCGCGAGGCGCGCGTGAATGTCGCTCCGTTCCAGGACGACGTGCTCCCGGATGTCGACCGCCAGGACGTCGCCCGGAGAGAGCCGGCCGCGGGAGCGGACATTCTCCTCGGCCACGTCGACGACACCCGCCTCGGAGGCGAGCGCGAACAGGCCGTCGCGGGTCTCGACGTAGCGCGCGGGGCGCAGGCCGTTCCGATCCGTGGCGGCGCCGACCGTCACGCCGTCGGTGAAGAGGACGAGGGCGGGACCGTCCCACGGCTCCATGCGGCCGGCCTGGTACTCGAAGAACGCCCGGACGTCGGGCGCGAGCTCCATGTCGTTCTCCCAGGCGGGAGGCAGCAGCATCGCGATCGCCTGCAGGAGCGAATGTCCCGCGCGGATCAACTGTTCCGCCGCGTTGTCGAGGCTCGCCGAATCGCTCATGGATCCCTGAAGGAGGGGCAACAGAGCCTTCCGCTCGGGAGGTCCGCCGGCCGCGATCGCAGCCTCGCGCGATCTCATGTGCGCGCGGTTCCCCGAAATCGTGTTGATCTCTCCGTTGTGCGCGAGCACCCGGAACGGCTGCGTGAGCGCCCACGACGGAAGCGTGTTCGTGCTGTAGCGCTGGTGGAAGAGCGCAAAGGCCGTCGCGAACCGGGAATTCCCGAGATCCGGGTAGAAATCGGCGAGGTCCACTCCGCGCACGAGCGCTTTGTAGACGAGTGCGCGGTGGGAGAGAGAGACCACGGAGAATCGCTCCGGCGAGAACAGCCGCAGGTGACGCTCCATCGCTTTTCGGGCGAGGAAGAGACGTCCCTCGTACTCTTCGTCCGAAAGGCCGCCCGGGCGGCCGACCATCAAATGCGCGATCGCCGGGCGGGAGGCCCGCGCCCGGGGCCCGAGCACTTCCTCGCGGATGGGGACTTTTCGCCAGCCGAGCAGGGGCAGGCCGGCCGCGCCCAGGAGGCGGGCGATCGCCTCGCGGCAGACGCGCCGTTCGTGGTCGCGGGGGGGAAGGAACACGAGCCCGACGGCATAGCGACCGGCCTCCGGCAGGGAGGAGGAGCCTCGCTCGGCGAGCTCGTCGGCGAGGAGCGCGTGGGGAATCTGCGTGGTGACTCCGGCGCCGTCGCCCGTCCGGCCATCCGCGTCGACGGCTCCGCGGTGCGCCATGCGCGCGAGAGCCTTCAGCGCGAGCGGCAGGACTTCCGCACGCGCGCGCCCCTCCCGGTCGGCCACGAAGCCGACGCCGCACGCGTCGTGCTCGAAGGCCGGATCGTAGAGTCCGACCTCCTTCTCGAATCGCTGCCGGTGGTCCACGAGACGCCTCCCCTTTCCCGGGAGCATGGAGGGGCGGGCGCTATAAGGGAAGTAGAATCAAGTTATCGAAGCCATGCGTTTTCGATATGGGCTTCGGAAGAAGGTTCGACCGACCCTCTCCACGCCCTTTTGATCTGCCGGCAGGAAGGGAGACCCGATGGACATCCGCCAGCTCGAGATGTTCCTGGCCGTCGCCGAGGAAGGCGGCTTCACCCGCGCGGGGGAGCGCCTGCACGTCTCCCAGTCCGCCATCAGCCGGCAGATCGGGCTTCTCGAAAGGGAGCTCGGAGGACCGCTCTTCCACCGCGAGGGTCGGCGGGTGTCGCTCACCCACCCGGGGGAGATTCTCGTGGGATCCGTCTACAACCTCTTCCGGGAGATGCAGCAGCTCGTGGAGCAGCTCGCGGACGTCCACGAGCTGCGCCGGGGGCGCCTGCGCCTGGCGGGCGGCATGAGCGTGTGCATGTACGTCCTGCCGCGCCTTCTGAAAAAGTATCGGAGACGGTACCCGGACGTGGACGTGCGCGTCAGTACCGGGAGCTCGGAGGTGATCATCCGGAAGCTCCGCGCCCACGAGATCGACCTGGCGCTCCTCACCCTCCCGGTGATTGCGAAAGACCTGGAGGTCGTCCCGGTCCTGAAGGAGGAGATGGTCGTCGTGACCGCCCCGCGACATCCTCTCGCGCGCAAGCGTGTCGTGGATGCGCGGGAGATCGGGAGATTTCCCCTGATTCTCTACGAGTCCGGTTCGAGGACCCGCGAAACGATCGAGAACTTCCTGCGCGAGGAGAACGTCTCCGCGGACGTCGCCATGGAGACGGAGAACGCGGAGATCATCAAGGCGATGGTCGGGAGCGGAATCGGGATCACGGTTCTTTCCCACGCTGCCGTCGCAGCCGACCTGCGCCACAAGCGCCTGGCAATCGCGCGGATCCGCGGCCGAAAGCTCTATCGCGAAACCGGCTGGGTCTACCTCAAATCGGAACACGTTCCGCGCACCGTGACGGAGATGCTTCGCGCTTTCGAACAGATGCGGGAGGAGTTCACGAGCAAGCTTCCGGCCGGCCGCTGAGGCGCCGGCGACGCGTCCGCCGCGCATTTGAAACGCGCCGCGAGCAATGACGCGTCCGTCGGCCGTGATGACGGTAGACTCCGTCGAGCAAGATCTCGAGGAGCGATATGAGTGACTCCCTCCAGGCGCTTTTTCGTCCCAACCGTCTCGCCGTCATCGGCGCCTCCGCGAAGCCGGGGAAGCTGGGGTTCACCATCTTCAAGAACGTCCTGGACGCCGGGTTCGGCGGTCCGGTCATTCCCGTCAACCCCAGGGGAGAGACGATCCTCGGGGTCCCGTCGGTCAAGTCCGTGGAGGAGATCCCGGCCGGCACCGATCTCGCCGTCGTCATCATTCCGGCCGCCGCCGTGCCGGGCGCCATCCTGCAGCTGGGCGAACGGAAGGTGAAAGCCGCCATCGTGATCACGGGAGGGTTTGCCGAATCGGGGGACGAGGGGGCACGCCTCCAGGAGGAGGTCAAGCGGAACGCCGCCCGCTGCGGCATTCGCGTCGTCGGGCCGAACTGCCAGGGCGTCAACTACCCGCACCACGGCCTCTGCGCGTCCTGGCCCCTCATCACCCGGAAGGGAGCGATGGCCATCGCGTCGCAGAGCGGAACGGTGGGCGCCGCGCTCGCCGACTGGGCCGAGCAGGAAAAGCTCGGGTTCTCGGCGTTCGTCAGCATGGGGAACCGGATCGACGTGGACGAGGCGGACCTGATCGAGTTCTTCGGCGCCGATCCGAGCACGAAGGTCATCACGCTCTACATCGAGGGGGTGAAGGACCCGGAGAAGTTTCTGGCCGCGGTCCGGAAGTGCGTGAAGCCGATCGTGATCTTCAAGGCGGGACGGACCGAGCAGGGCCGCAAAGCCGCCGAGTCCCACACCCGGTCGCTCGCCGGCAAGGACGAGATTTACGACGCCGTCTTCCGGCAGCTCGGAATCCACCGCGCCGCTTCGCTCGAGGAGTTGTACGACTTCTCCAAGGCGCTCGCCTACGTCCCTGCTCCGGCCGGGCCCCGAATGCTCATCGTGACGAGCTCGGGGGGATCCGCGATCATCGCCACGGACGTCGCGGCGGACAACGGTTTCCGGATCAGCCCCCTGCCCGACGCTCTCGCATCGCAGCTGCGGGGGGTTCTGCCGTCTCATTTCATCGTCGGTAACCCGCTCGACCTGACCGGGGACGGCAACGCCGATCTCTTCCGTCAGGTCATCGCGACCGCACGCGATCACTACGACATGGTCATGACGATCTTCGGAGATCCGATTCCCGGAGCGTCCGGGGCCCTGGAGCCGGGAAACCGCGACCTCGTGGCGTATCTCGGCGGCGCCGACGTCGAGCGGGCGGAAACACTCCTCTTTCACGAGAAGGGCATCGCCGTTTTTCCGACGCCGGACCGCGCCGTCAAGGCGCTGTCGTGCCATGTCCGCTTCGCTCGCGACCGCTTCCGGCCCGCGGCGAAGGCGCCCGCGCCGGCAACCGCCGCAGCGCCATCGGGCAAGTCGCTCTCCCCCGCCGACTCGATCGCGTTTCTGTCCCGCGAGGGAATCCCGGTCGTTCCGTCCCGGCGAGCGGGGACCGAAGAGGAGGCCGTCGCCGCCGCCGGGGAGATCGGCTATCCCGTCGCGGTGAAGATGAACTCGCCGGACGTGACCCACAAGAGCGACGTCGGCGGAGTCATCCTGAACGTCCGGGACGAAGCGGACGTCCGGAAGGCGTTCCGGGAACTCGCCGGAATCGTGCAACGACTCGGTGCGCGCGAGGGCGGCGTTCTCGTGAGCGCCATGGCGGCACCCGGGCACGAGATCATCGTCGGCGTGACCCGCGATCTCCAGTTCGGCCATGCCGTGATGTTCGGAATGGGAGGGACGCTGGTCGAGATCCTCCACGACGTCTCGTTCCGGATCGTTCCGTTCCCCGAGCGGGACGCGGCGGAGATGATCGACGAAACCCGGGGAGCGAAGTTGCTCGAGGGAGTGCGTGGAAGCCGGCCCGGCGACGTGGCCGCGCTCCGCCGCCTTCTGGTCCAGATTTCCGACGTCGTGGAGAAGAACCGCGAAATCGACGAGATGGACCTGAATCCGGTCATCGTGCACGAAAAAGGACTGACCGTCGTGGATGCCCGGGTCGTCCTGTCCCATCCTTCACTTCCCGAAAAGTGACGCCGCTGACTCTGTTTACTCCGAACGGGAAGCGATATAGATAGAGGCCATGGGACGGATTGGAGCGTTCTGGCGGAGCCTCGTCGGGAAAAAAGTGGTCATGGCCGTCACCGGCGTGATCCTTCTGCTCTACATCATCGGGCACCTGCTGGGCAATCTGCAGATCTTCGAGGGCCCGGAGCGGCTGAACGCCTACGCCGCATTCCTCAAGAGCACGGGAGAGCTCCTCTGGGCGGTGCGAATCGTCCTGCTCGTCTCCCTCGTCCTGCACGTCATCGCTTCGGTCCAGGTTTCGCTGGCGAGCAAGCGGTCCCGACCTGCGGACTACATCGAGAAAAAGAGCATCGAAACCAGCTACGCGGCGCGCACCATGATCTGGAGCGGCCCTCTCATCTTCCTGTACGTCGTCTACCACCTGGCGATGTTCACGTTCCTGGTCACCGGCCCCGGATACAGCCCGACCGACGTCTACCGAAACGAAGTGCAGGCGTTCCAGGTGCCGGCGATCTCGGCCTTCTACGTCGTGGCGATCATCTTCCTCGGCATGCACCTGTACCACGGTGCCTGGAGCATGCTGCACACTCTCGGGGCGAGTAATCCGAGGTACCGCGTCCTTCGAAGGACCATCGCGCCCATCGTCGCGATCGCCATCACGGTCGGTTACATCGCCATTCCGATCGCCGTCCTGCTGGGCTTCATTTCGTGACTTCGGAGCGCAAATGGAATTGAACGGCAACATCCCGGGGGGTCCGCTCGAGAAGAAGTGGGACCAGCGCCGCTTCGAGATGAAGCTCGTCAACCCGGCGAACAAGCGCAAGTACAAGGTCATCGTCGTGGGATCCGGGCTCGCGGGCGCGGCGGCGGCCGCCTCCCTCGGGCAGCTCGGTTACGAGGTGCTCTGCTTCTGTTACCAGGACAGCGCACGCCGGGCGCACTCCATCGCCGCGCAGGGCGGGATCAACGCGGCGAAGAACTACCAGAACGACGGCGACAGCGTTTTCCGGCTCTTCTACGACACGATCAAGGGCGGAGACTTCCGTGCCCGCGAGGCCAACGTCTACCGGCTGGCCGAGATCTCGGCGGCGATCATCGACCAGTGCGTGGCCCTCGGCGTGCCCTTCGCACGGGAGTACAGCGGGTACCTCGCCAACCGGTCCTTCGGCGGCGCACAGGTGTCCCGTACCTTTTACGCCCGCGGCCAGACCGGCCAGCAGTTGCTGCTCGGGGCGTACGCCGCCCTGAGCAGAGAAATCGCCGTCGGGCAGGTCCGGATGTTCCCGCGCTCGGAAATGCTCGATCTGGTCGTGGCCGACGGACGCGCGCGCGGGATCGTCGTTCGGAATCTGGTCACCGGCGAGATGACGTGCCACTCGGCGGATGCCGTCCTTCTGGCCACGGGCGGCTATACCAACGTCTTCAACCTTTCGACCAACGCCGTCGGATGCAACGTCACGGCGATCTGGCGCGCATACCGGCGCGGGGCATTCTTCGCGAACCCGTGCTTCACGCAGATCCACCCGACCTGCATTCCCGTTGCCGGAGAGCACCAGTCGAAGCTCACGCTGATGAGCGAATCGCTTCGCAACGACGGTCGCATCTGGGTGCCGGTCAATGCGGGCGACCCGCGGCACCCGGGCGAGATTCCCGAGGCCGAGCGCGACTATTTTCTCGAGCGCCGTTACCCGACTTTCGGAAACCTCGTGCCCCGCGACGTCGCCTCGCGGGCGGCCAAGGCGGTCTGCGACGAGGGGCGGGGCGTCGGACCCGGCAAGCGCGGTGTCTACCTCGACTTCGCGGACGCTCTCTCGCGCCTGGGCGAGGACGTCATCCGGGAGCGCTACGGGAACCTGTTCGAGATGTACGAACAGATCACGGGAGAGAACCCCTATCGCCAGCCGATGCGCATCTACCCCGCTCCCCACTATGCGATGGGAGGCCTCTGGGTCGACTACAACCTCATGAGCAACCTGCCGGGCCTGCACGTCCTCGGCGAGGCGAACTTCTCGGACCACGGGGCGAACCGGCTCGGGGCGAGCGCGCTCATGCAGGGGCTGGCCGACGGATACTTCATCATCCCCTGCACGATCGGCGACTACCTCGCCCGCATCTCTCCGAAGGACCGCCTGCCCGCGGACCACCCCGCGTTTCAACAGGCCCGGAAGGATGCCGAGGATCGCATCCGCAGGCTCCTTTCGGCGAACGGGAGCCGCCCGGTCGAGTCCTTTCACCGCGAGCTCGGCGAGCTTCTCTGGAACTTCTGCGGCATGGCTCGCAACGAGAAGGGGTTGAAGGAGGCGCTCGCGAGGGTCCCGGTGCTCCGTGACGAGTTCTGGAGGAACGTGCGGGTCTCGAGCGAAGGCGAAGGGTTCAATCAGTCGCTCGAGAAAGCGGGCCGCGTGGCGGACTTTCTCGAGTTCGCCGAGCTTCTCGCCTTCGACGCCCTCAACCGCGACGAGTCGTGCGGCGCGCATTTCCGCGAGGAGCACGAGACGCCCGACGGGGAAGCGCTTCGAGACGACGCGCGATTCGCATACGTTGCGGCCTGGGAGTTCACCGGGGTCGGCCAGTCGCCGGTCCTGCACAAGGAGCCGCTCGCGTTCGAGGCCGTGCACCTGACCCAGCGGAGCTACAAATGAAGCTCACCCTGAAGATCTGGCGGCAGGAAGGTCCCCGGGCGCCGGGGCGGCTGGTCGAGTATCGGGTCGACGACGCGAGCCCGGACATGTCGTTTCTCGAAATGCTCGACGTCCTGAACATCCGGCTCCTGACCCAGGGGGAGCGGCCGATCGCGTTCGACAGCGACTGTCGCGAGGGCATCTGCGGCATGTGCGGCTTCCTGATCGGAGGCGTGGCCCATGGGCCGCAGAAGCTGACGACGACGTGCCAGCTCTTCCTGCGGCATTTTCGCGACGGGGACACCATCGTCGTGGAGCCTTTCCGCTCGCGCGGCTTCCCCGTGATCAAAGACCTCGTCGTGGATCGGAGCGCCTTCGATCAGATCCAGCAGGCGGGAGGCTTCATCTCGGCGCGCACCGGCAGCGCGCCCGAAGCCAACTCCATCCTGATCCCCAAAGAGATTTCGGACCGGGCAATGGACGCTGCGACCTGCATCGGCTGCGCTGCGTGCGTCGCCGCGTGCCCGAACGGATCCGCGATGCTGTTCACCGCCGCACGGGTCTCGCACTTGAGCTTGCTGCCCCAGGGCCATCCCGAGAGAAAGCAGCGCGTCCTGCGCATGGTCCACGAGATGGAGCGATTGGGCTTCGGGAGCTGCTCGAATCACGGAGAGTGCGAAGCCGTCTGCCCCAAGGGCATCAGCATCGACTTCATCGCCCGCCTCAACCGGGAGTTCATCCGAGCGAGCGCCGTCGAGACGATGGAGCCGGTGCGCAAGGTCTAGAAGAGGCTTCCTCCTCCTCAGGGTCCCGGTTCGAGCGTTCCCCGGACGAATCGTCCGGCGGCGTCGAGCACGGCGTCCGGCTGATCGGAATGGGGAGAGTGGCCGCAACCCGCGAGCACGAGAGATCGGGCCGGCCCCCCGACCTGCGTCACCACGGCCTCGACCTGCCGGAGGGTGCCGTACTCGTCTTCTTCGCCCTGAACGACCAGGACGGGACTCTCGATCATCGGCAGGTACTCCTCGATGTTCCACTGCCGGAACTCCGGTCGGAGCCACACTTCGGTCCAGGTTCGGAACATCGAGTCGGTGTTGTCGCCGTGATGGCGCGCGAGCCGCTCCCGCAGGCGGGTCGTCCCGTACGCCTGCGCGATTCGCGCGATGCTTTCGACGCAGACGGGCTCGACGAAGACGTGCGGCGCTTCGAGAACCAATGCGCGAACGGGGACAACCCCAGCCGCGGGACCTTGCGGTTCCCCGAGCCCCCCGCGCCGGGCGCCGGCGTAAATGACCGCAATCGAAGCGCCGTCGCTGTGGCCGTACAGGACGACCTCCTCGAGCCCGAAGCGTCGGACGACGGCGGGGAGCACGTCGAGTGCTTCCTGGTGCATGAAGCGAACCGACCGCGGCTCCCGCACCGGGTCGGACCCGCCATAACCCATCCGGCTGTAGACGAGCGCGCCGCAGCCGGTCGCCGACGCCACGCGGTCGGGAAAGTCGCGCCACGCGCCGAGGCACCCCAGTCCCTCGTGCAGGAAGACGATCGTCGGCGCTTCGTCGGGCCGGGGCCCGATCCAGCGGTATTCGAGGTGCTGTCCGAGGACTTCAAACCTCGGCGGGACGCCCCCTGTCGACATCCGTCATCGCGTCAGGGATGCGCTCCACGACGTGCCGCGCCGGCCACGAGCCGTTCCGCTGCGACGACCGCCCGCTTGTGTGTGCCCCGGCCGATCTCGCCCGCGTCGTCCGTGGCCGAGACTTCGAAGAGGAAGAGCTTCCCGTCCTTTCCGACGAATCTCGCGGTGGCGGTCACGGTCCCGCCCGGCGGAGTGGCGGCCGTATGGACGACGTCGACAGTGACGCCGACGGAGAGCTCGCCCTCACGGAGATGCGGGCGAAGAACACGCGCGGCCGCGACCTCCATGAGAGCGACCATCCGGGACGTTGCGAAAACGGCGGGGAACGTGTCTCCCGGTTCGAGATTCAGCATGTCCGCCAGGTCGGAGGGCGCCACGGTGAGACTTGCAGAAGCAGTGGAATCGACGGCAGGTTCGGTCATAGCGGTCCCGACTATATGACGCCTTCCCTCAGGCGCCTTTCCTGAGCACCCACGTCGTCATGCACCGCCGATCCTGGACGACCGTGGTCTTCAGAGGATCGACGAGAGTCGCCCCCATTCCGGAGGTCAGCTCGAGAAGATAGGGTTCGTCGACGAGAAATCGCTCGGTGCCGTCGGGCAGGCCGAAGCGTCGCCCGCCCAGCGGAGTGAAGCGGCTTTCCATTCCGATCGTCGACGCGAGCCGGCAGAAAAAGAGGCCGTCGGGTTTCACGAGCCGCCAGGTGCCCCGGAGCATGGACTGAAAGTGAGGCTCGTCCCGGGCGAAGTGGAGAACGGCGCTGCTGATGACGACGTCAGCTGCGTGATCCGGGAAGCTGCTGGACTCCACCGCTTCCTCCCGGAAATTCGAGAGAGGAAGCCCCGGGGCGAGCCGCTCGGCGAGGACCCGGATGGAGCGGATCGCGTCCGAATCGGGATCCACCGCGGAGACCCGGTAGCCCTGACGCAGGAAGAAGACGAGGTTCCGTCCGTGGCCGCAGCCCGCGTCGTGCACGCTCATTCCAGGAACGATCCGGCCGCGGAGAAGCTGGTCGAAGAGGTAGATGTCGATCTGTCCGAAGAGCG
>DASUAD010000261.1:0-7438 GCA_035763965.1 Thermoanaerobaculia bacterium
AGTCCGGAGAGAGGCTATCTATCTGCGTCGGACCAAGAGCGGCAGACCTCGATGGGTTCCGTCGAGTCCCCAGGCCGCCCGTCTGCTCCCTGACCGCCCTGCCGAGGCGACAGATGAGGATTTTGTTTTCCGTGGCCGCGACGGCGGGGCGGTCGGAACCACCTTGACCGGGCTTGGAATACGGCCAGAGAGCCAGCTGGACTTCGGTGGCTCCGAATCCATGATCTCCGGCACGAGGCACCTCGTGCTTCCTGGAGGCCGGCGGGACGCTGCGGGAACTTCAAGTGCTCGGCGGCTGGTTGAGCCTTGAACTGGTCGAGCGGTACTCGAAGGTCAATGGGAGCGGCATTCGTCGGACGCTCGCGAAGATGCCGCCGCCGTTCGCCGAGTGCAACGTGAGTGCACCGACGCCGATTGCTCTGCCGTGGGGTTGACTAAGTAGCTGATTCCGTGGTCGGGGCGGCCGGGATCGAACCGGCGACCATCTGCTCCCAAAGCAGATACGCTACCGCTGCGCTACGCCCCGGAAGGAGGAATTATCCCACGCAGCTTGGCCGGTTTTCCGGCGCACGCGCGCGTGGACGACATGAACCGCGAGTACGTCGCCTGGGATTCGCCGACGCTCGGTCGGCGGATGGAGCTCCTCTGGTACGGCCACGCGGGGCGGCCGATGATCTGGTTTCCGACGTCGTACGGCCGCTTCTACCAGAACGAGGACTTCGGCCTCGTTGGCGCGGTCGGAGACATGATCGAAGGCGGAGCGATCCAGGTTGCGTGCGTGGACAGCATCGACGAGGAGAGCTTCTACGCGCGCGGCAGGCATCCGGCCGAGCGGCTCGCGCGGCACGACCAGTACGACGCGTACGTCTACCGCGAGGTCGTGCCGTGGGTCCGCGCGAAAGGGAGAACCGAGTCGAAGGTTGCGACGCTCGGAGCTTCGTTCGGCGCGTACCACGCCGTCAACTTCGCGTTCCGCCATCCCGACGTCGTCGACAAGACGATCGGTTTCTCGGGCAAGTACGACATTCACTCGTTTCTCGATGGCTACTGGAACGACACGGCGTACTTCCACTGCCCGACCGCGTACGTCCCGAACATGAACGGTGAGTGGGTCGAGCGCCTCTCGCGGATGGACATCGCGATCGTCACGGGGGCGACGGACAACATCCTCTCGGGAACGACGGACATGATTCGCATTCTGCGCGAGAAAGGGATCCGCCACCGCGGCGACGTCTGGGACGCGCCCTATGGCCACGACTGGCCCTGGTGGAAGGTGCAGATCCGGAGCTACGTGCCTTGAAGCGGCCGACTCGTTCGCGGATGTGGAGTTGTCCGGAGTGCGGGCGCGAGTTCGCCAAAGCGCGTCAGTGGCATTCGTGCGCGAAGCGCTCGGTCGGCGCCCACTTCGCGGGGAAGGATCCCGCCGTCCGCCGCATCTTCGACCGGCTGACGCGACGCCTGAAATCCCTCGGCCCTTTCCGTATGGACGCCGTGAAGACGTCCATCAACCTGGTCGCGAAGCATCATTTCGGCGGGGTGACGGTTCGAAAGGACTCGCTTTGCGTCGGGTTCCTTGCGTCCGAGCGAATCGACGACCCGCGCATCGCTCACACCCTGCGTCTCGGCGCGAACCGCGTCGGGCACTCGGTCGTATTGCGCTCGCCCGAGGACGTCGATGACCAGCTGATGAGCTGGCTGGCGCGGGCCTACGAGCTGCAGTCGGGTCAGCGCTGACCCCCGGCATCGACTCCGGAGCTGCAACCTCCGCTTTCGCGAGCCGTATGACCGGACGATGCGCCCGGGATTGGCGATCGCCGCCGTCCTTTTCCTCGCGGTTCCCTTCGTTGCCGCCCAGACTCCCACTCCCACTCCCTCGCCGTTCGACCGGACAGTGGTTCTGACGGTGCCCGGTATGGACGGGGTCCGCGTCCGGCGGGACGTCGTGTACGAGACCGTCGGGGAGATGCCGATGAAGGCGGACGTCTACCTGCCCGCGCGAGCGTCGCGGCGCGGGCCCTACCCGGGGGTGGTTCTTGTGGCCGGCGGCGCGGAGAATACCAAGGACTGGGGCATCTACCGGTCTCTCGGACGCCTCTTTGCCGCGTCGGGCTTCGCTGCAGTGCCCTTCAACCACCGCCTGCGCTATCCCCGCCGCCAGTACGAGGAGGGCGCGGCGGACCTGCTCGCCCTCGTCTCCCATCTGCGCGCCAACGCGGCATCGCTCGAGGTCGACCCCGAGCGGATCGCGATGATGGTGTTTTCCGGCGGCGGGCCGATGCTCTCCGTCCCCATGCGTGAGCGGATCCCCGGCGTGCGATGCCTCGTGAACTACTACGCCTTCCTGGACACGGACCACGTCGACCTCGCCGAGGCGGGCATCACGCGCGAGGGCGCCGAGAAGTTCTCGCCGCTCCGGCAGTTCACGGCGAACCCGCCGGCGCTGCTTCCGCTCTTCATCGCGCGGGCGGGCAAGGACGCCATCCCGGGCGTGAACGCGTCGATCGACAGGTTCGTCGCCGCCGCTCTCGAGCGCAACGCACCGGTACTCGTGGTGAACCATCCCGAAGGCGAGCACGGATTCGACCACCGCAACAGTGACGCGCGGTCGCGCGAGATCCTCAAGCTGACGATCGAATTCCTGCGGGAACAGCTGACGCGCTGAGAGCTACCCTCTCGGCCACAGACACCCGCTCGAGCCGACCCACGTCCGGTCCCTGTTGAAAGCGACCCCCATCATCATTCCCTGAGAAAGGCGCGCGAGCGTCGTCACGGGAAACGGGCGGCCGCCCTTCCAGACGAACATGATCCGCACCTCGACCTTCGAAGCGTTGCCGTCCGTCGTCTCGATGACCGGCGCGTAGCTCACTTTGCGCATGAGGAGCGCGTGGCGGCGTTTCTCCGCCGGCACCGCGTCGAGATCGGCGCGGGTCACGTCGACCTTCACTCCGGAGCCGGCGAAGGAGAAGAGCGGCTTGTAGACCCAGTTCTCGAGATCCTCGGGCCATGCGTCGAAGTCGGAGAGGACCCGCGCCTCCGGCGCGGCGGGATGCCGGAGCGCCGGCAGGGAGTGCTTGCTCCACCGGAAGTACCAGTTCGGGTGGCCCGCCCACGAGACGTCGAGGGGCTCCCGGAAGTCGATCGGGATCTCGATCTTTTTCGCCGCGAGCTCGTCGAAGATCAGCCGGTTGTAGATCCGCAGGATGCGCGTCGGCTTGCCGTCGCGTCGATACCAGAGCTCCCGCCCGCGCTTCTCGATGTCCATGACGGACACCGCCCGCACGTCCCACAGCTTTTCGGTGAACGCGAAGTCGACGTACGTCTTCTGGGACGGAGGATCGATGTCCATGAGAACGACGTTCTCCGGCGGGAAGCCGCCGAGAATCGCGTCGCCGATCGCGCGCGCGTACCCCGCCTCATCGAGACCGGAGAGCAGGAAATCGAGATCCTCGCCTCCCGGCGTCATCCGCGCGAGCTCCTTCGACTGGAAGACCTGAAACGCGTACAGCGAAGCGAAGGCCTGCAGCTCGATCAGCTTCGGCGCGAGCGTTCCGCCCGGTCCGTCGCGGGTGATCGCGAAATCCGCCTGCGCAAACGTCGGAAAGTCCGTGCACCCGGGGACGTCGAGCGCTTCCGGCAACGCCTCGAGAGAACGGCGGAGGTTCTCCGGGGACGAGAGCTCCGTCCAGATCTCCGTGGCGCACCGGACCATCTCGTCGCGCAGCTCGGGCGGCAGGAACACCGGCGTCTCGCAGAGCCGGAAGTGGATCTCGCAGCCCGCCTGACGCTCCAGGCGGCGGCGGTAGTCCTCGTACTTCTGCTGTGTGAACGCGGCGTTGTAGGCGCGGCGGATTGCGGGGATCATCTGGGGTCAGGCAGGCAATTTGGCATTTTTCGCCGATGCGCTCCAGAAAACACCAAAATGCCTGCCTGACCCCCTCAGATCAGGAACTTCCCGTCCGCCATCACCTGCTCGTCGTCGAACCAGACGTCGAAGTGCCGGCCGACGATGTCCAGGTGGGTCGGGCAGCTCCAGGAGGCGCCCGTGTGCTCGGTGTACGGGTGACCGAACGCGAGGTGCAGCCCGGGCAGCTTCTCGTCCTGGAGGATGTTGCCGATGATCGACTGCACGGCGACGTTTGTGCCGAGCGCGAACTCGCCCACGCGGTTGGAGTTTTCGGCGCTGTCGACGTATTCGAGGAAGTCGTCGCGAACGCCGGGCCTCTCGCACTGCGCGTCGGCGACGCGGCTGTTCTCGATCCAGACGGTGAGCGGCGTCTCTTCGAGATCGCCGTAGCGCGCGCAGAGGTAGTCGCCGAGAACGCCGTCGACCACGTAGACGCCGTCCACGCGGGCCGGCGCCGTCAGCACCTCGCCGCCCGGCAGGTTCGCCCACTTGTCGGGGGTGATCAGGCCGCTCGTTTTCAACCACTTCACCGCCGGGTCGAAGGTCGCCTCGAGGTCGCTTCCGGCGCGGGAGCGGGCTCGAATCCGTTCGGCCTTGACGGCGCGGTCGCGCACGCGAGTCGAGATCGCGTCGACCTCTTCGAAGTCGGCGCGCATGCCCTCGGCCATGATGCGCGGCGAAACGGACACCATGTGCGCGTGCCGCATCCGCCGCCGGTTCACGATCGCGGTCATCTCGCGGCGAAACGCGAGCTCGCCGGGCGCCGGTTGCCCCGCATAAATCGAGACCTCCGAGCGCTCGAACGCCTCGCGCACCGGCTCCGGCAGCTCGAGCATCGGCCGGGCGCCGTAGTCCTCGAGCACGTGCATCTCCAAGGGAGCTCCGACCTCCCGGATCTCCGCGGCAAGGCTCGCAGCGACCGGCCCGGTCTCGCGGTCGGTCAGGATCGTAACGCGCTCCTCGGGCGCGACCTTGAGGCACGTCCGGATGGCGTTGCGCGCTCCCGGGGCGAGGTCGTATCCGTTTCCGTTTCCGCCGATCGTCATCCGATTGCCGCCGCGCTGTCGGGCCGGACGACGTCCAGTCCGTGGCGCGTCTCCTCGCAGATGAAGTCCACCACTCTCCGCAGATCTTCGCCGCTCTCGCGGTAAACGGCAAGCTGGCGATCCGCGCCGGTGCCGTTGGCGAGGATCCAGCGGATTCCCTCGATCTCCCGCCGGCTCCCGAGCTCGTCGACGACGTCGTCGACGAACGCGAGCATCTCTTCGGCGAGTTCGTGGAACGGCACTTCGATCTCCTTGCCGAAATCGATCAGCTTTCCCTCGATCCCGTAGCGGCTCGCCCGCCACTTGTTTTCGAGGAGCAACGCGCGCCGGTACGTACGCCAGCCGAGGTTCTTCTCGCGCAGCTGGAAGAGCTTCGCGCAGATCGCCTGGATCAATGCGGCGAGCGCGACCGTCTCGTCAATGCGCATCGGCACGTCGCAGACGCGAAATTCGATCGTCTCGAAAAACGGGTGCGGCCGCACGTCCCACCAGATCTTCTTGCCGTTGTCGATGCAGTTCGTCTTGACGAGGATCCGCACGTAGTCGTCGAACTCGGCGGGGGTCTCGAAGATTTCCGGGATGTTGGTGCGAGGGAACTTCTCGAAGACCTTCGTCCGGTAGCTCTTCAGGCCCGTGTTGCGGCCCATCCAGAATGGCGAGTTCGTCGAGAGCGCGAGCAGGTGGGGCAGAAAGTAACGCGCCTCGTTCATGATCTGGAGCGCGAGGGCGCGGTCCGAAATCCCGACGTGCACGTGGAGCCCGAAGATGAGGTTCGCCCGGGCCACGAGCTGCATCTCCTCGACGATCGCGGCGTATCGCGCGTCCGGGTAGATCAGCTGGTCGGCCCAGCTCGAGAACGGATGTGTGCCGGCGGCGGCGACCTTCATCCCGCTCTTCTCCGCGAGACGGACGATCTCGGAGCGCAGCTCGCAGACGTCCCTCCGGACCTCCCCGGCGGTCCTGCAGATCCCGGTGCCGATCTCCATCACCGACTGGTGCATCTCCGGCTTGACGCGCTCCTTGAGAACGCGGACGCCCTCGTCGAGCATCTCCTGCACGTGCGAGCGCAGCTCGCGCGTCTCCGGATCGATGATCTGGAACTCCTCCTCGACGCCGAGGGTGAAGGCGGGGCGCTGGACGGTCATTCGGGAGCGGGCGCGTCCTCGGACGACCGGGTTCGCCGCGGGCGGCGGACGGCGCGCGAGCGGGGTTTCTTCGGCCGGTCCGTTTCGACGCCGGTGGACGCGAGGGACTCCCGCGCCTTCTGCCACTCCCACGCCCGCGAAGGCCTCACACCCTCGTGAACGCGCGCGACGAGCCACCGCGCCGAGGTCTCGACGACCCATTCGAAGTTGTCCGGGCCGATGGAGGCGGCGTCGGCGTCGGGCGCGGGGTTCAGAAAGTCGATGGCGTAGGGGATTCCGTCCTGGACCGCGAGCTCGACCGTGTCGAACTCGTAGCCGAGGGCCCCGGTCAACTTCAGGCAGTCGCCGACGAGCCTCTCTTCGAGCGTCGCGTCGATCGGTGGCGCGCCGCGGACGTACCGGTTCGCGTGCGGCTGGCGCGGGTCGTAGCGCATGACGTGGACGTACTTCGCTCCGAGGACGTAGCACCGGAAGTACTCGTCGAAGACGATCTCCTCCTGCAGGATCATCACGTTCTGCCCGGACGCGCGGTATGCCGCGAAGAACTCGTTGGGATTCGTGACGCGGTAGACGTTCTTCCATCCGCCGCCCGAGTGCGGTTTGAAATACGCCGGGAAGCCGACGTAGGAAAAGATCTCGTCCCACTCGAGCGGGAAGACGAGGTTCGACATCGATTCGGAGGTGGTGTCGGGCGGGTGCTGGTTCGAAGGCAGCAACACGGTCTTCGGCACCGCGACGCCGACGCTCTGCGCGATGACGTTGTTGAAGAACTTGTCGTCGGCGGACCACCAGAATGGGTCGTTGACGACGATGGTGCCGTCGAACGCGAGCTTCTTCAGCACGGCGCGGTAAAAGGGGATGTCCTGGCTGATCCGGTCGAGCACGAGATCGTATCCACGCGGGGTGTCCAGGCCGACGCCTCCGACCTTCACCGGCTCGGCCGTCACGCCCGGTTCGCCGGAGCGGTTGATCCGGTCGACGAGAGCGTGGGGAAACGACCGCTCCTGGCCGAACAGGATGCCGATTTTCTTCATGAGACGGGACTTCATGGGGTCAGGCAGGCATTCTGGTGTTGTTGGTCCTCGAAAATACCAGATTGCCTGCTTGACCCCTGCCGAACCTGCCGAAACAGTCAATTATGTCAAGCGGAGCGCCGGGCTGCCACCGCCCATCCGCGTCGTCGCGACAACCCTTTGTTGGACGATGGCTCGCGCGACGACGAAAGATCCGGGCTCCCGCTTCCCGGCGATCTCGCTGCGGCAGCCGAACGCCGATCGCGTCGTGCGCGGAGAGAAGCGCCGCGACTCGCGGTCCCGGCCGACCCGGTTCCGCGGGTGGATCCT
>DASUAD010000262.1:0-2311 GCA_035763965.1 Thermoanaerobaculia bacterium
CCCGTTGCGGGTGATCTGCACGGTTTCGCCGCGCTCCATGACGTCCCGGAGAAGCTCGAGGAGCGAGTTCTTCGCCTGGGATGCGGTGACGGTCACCATGTGGCCATTATAGTGGCTATCGAGAAGGTCGGATACTCCCCCGCATGCGGGGAGAGGGAGTCATCGGGGCGGCAGATCCTCTTGCCGCTCGAGTGATGCGCGGTCCCACTTTCCGAGGTTCGCGGCCGCGGCGTAGGTGTCCTCGAGAAACATGAGCAGCTCGGCGTCGGGGTCGCTCGCCGTGCGCACGGCTTCGTACGGGAGGATCCACTCGCCGAGCTCGGAGGGAAACTGCGCTGCGGCGGAGCGCATCTTCGCGGTCTCGAACCCGTCGGGCTTCGGAACGGCGTAGGCGTAGAACGCGGCGTCGGCGCACGGCCCGCCGACCGTCCCCGGCCAGAAGCCGAAAGCCGCCTCCTCGTGCGTCGAGGAATCGCGAACGACCCACCTCGGCATGTGCGGCATCTTCATGTCCATCGGGGTCACCCGCCTGCCCGAAAAAAGCGTCAGCGACAGGTCGAGGCTCCCCCAGAAGAAGTGCACGGGACTGGCCTTGCCGAGGAACCGCGAGCGGAACTTCTGGAAGACGCGGTGGGACGTCGCGAGCACGCGCCAGAAGCGCTGCGCATATTCGGGATCGTAGGACTCGTGCGCCGTGTCCCGCGTCAGGTCGATCGTCTCTCCCGGGATCTCGGACGCGTGCGGGTGGATCGTCACGGGAAGCTCGAGGTCCTTCAGGATCCCCATGAGCTCCTGGTAGAAGCTCGCCACCGTGCGCGGCCGGAGCATGATCGGCTCCCGCTCCCCGTCCGCCGTCGTCACCAGGACGCAGTGGTCGATGAAGTCGAAGTCGATCTGGAAGAGCCGCTCGCCGTGAGGGATGAGCGACGTCGTCAACCCGCGCGACGTCACGTAGAGCGTGCAGTGCCACGAGTGGTTGATCCACGGCGTCTGCACGAGCCGGACCTTCCCGACGATCTGGGTCCAGAGGTGGAGCGTGTCGCGGGTGTCCGCCCACTTCGCGAGCTCGAGCTCCGGCCACGCCGCGGCGTCCGTCGCGCTCATGAAGCCTCCGCCGGCTCGAGAAAGACCTCGTCCACGGAGCACCAGAGCCAGTCCTCGCCCGGCTCGAACGACCGGACGATCGGGTGGCGCGTCTTGCGGAAGTGCTTCGTGGCGTGCTTGTTCTTCGACGAGTCGCAGCACCCGACGTGACCGCACGTCAGGCACAGTCGCAGATGCACCCAGGTGTCGCCGATCTTCAAGCAGTCCTCGCAGCCGTCGGCGCTCGGCTGGACGTCCCGAATTTCGCTCACGTGCGAACAGGTTTCCATGGTTTCCCCCCGTGCACGTATGCGGCCAGCCCGCCCTCCGGTTCAGCGCGGCGCGGCCGGCTCAGCGTGGAGTCGCGGGCGGAGCGGTCGTCCTCGGCCGCGTCCCGGGGGTGGGCGCCGGCGTCGGCTTCTCTCCCGAAAGGCTGCCCGGCGGATAGAGGAGCACGAGGTCCTCGGGCTCGACGAGATTCAGCTCCTCGCGCGCGACCTTCTCCGCCGGATACTCCTCGCGGTTTGCCGCCTCGATCGCGACCTGCAGCCGCGCGTTGTCCGCGCGCACGTCGGAGATCTTCCGGTCCATCTCCTTCAGCTCGACCTTCGCCTTGCGCAGCTCCATCACGCGACGGTCGCTGGCCAGCAGACCCCCGAGGAGGAGTGCCGACACCGCGAGCGAAATGAAGAACGCGGCGAGCGGCCGCGGCTCGCGCATGGGCTTGCCCTTCCGGCGCTCGCTCACGACAGAAACGCTCTCCGCCCAGCGAAAACACCGGCCTCCGCGAGGTCTTCTTCGATCACGAGCAGGCGGTTGTACTTCGCGAGCCGCTCGCCGCGCGACGCGGAACCGGTCTTGATGAGCCCCGAGTTGATCGCGACGGCGAGGTCGGCGATCGAGTCGTCGGTCGTCTCGCCGGAACGGTGGGAGACGACGGTTCGATATCCCGAGGACTGCGCGAGCCTCACGGCCTCGAGCGTCTCGGTGACCGTCCCGACCTGGTTCAGCTTCACGAGGAGCGCGTTCGCGATCCCGTCGGCGATCCCGCGCGCCAGGATCTCCGGGTTCGTCACGAAGACGTCGTCGCCGACGAGGAGGATCTTCTCACCCAGGCGCCGCGTCATCTCGATCCAGCCCGCGCGGTCGCCCTCGGCGAGACCGTCCTCGATCGAGACGATCGGATAGTCGGCGACGAGCGCCTCCCAGTACCCGACCATTCCCTTTG
>DASUAD010000263.1:0-2323 GCA_035763965.1 Thermoanaerobaculia bacterium
CGGCCCGAGCGCCCGAAATGCCGAGTCGAAGAGCCGCCCAGCCTCCACGGGGTCGCCTCTGCGCCACGCCAGGTACCCCAGCAGGTACAGGGCCGGAAACGACCGCGGATTGGTGGCGAGCACTTTGCGGAACTGCTGCTCCGCCGCCCGCGCGTCCATCTCGCGCAGCGACACTTCGCCGATTCGGACGACCCATCCGGTCTCCTCGGCATTGAGCCCCCCGGCCCGCTCGAACTGAAGCCGGGCCTCGCGAAGGTTCGAAAGCGAGCCCGAGGCCGGGTCGGCCAGGAGATCCCCGAGGGCGCCGTGCGCGCGGGCGCTGCGGGGCTGGACGGAGAGTAGGGACTCGAAGGCGGCTTTCGCCGCCGGACGGTCACCCGCCTCGAAGTAGAGGTTTCCGAGGACGTAGAGGCTGTCCTCGTGCCGCGGGTCGATCGAGAGCGCTTCCCGGTATCCGGCGATCGCCTCGGCGGTTCGGCCGCCTGCCGCGGCGTCGCGCGCGCGCCGGTAGGCGTCCCAGAAGGCGAGCGTTCTCGCCCGGCGGTCCTCGACGGGATGCGCCTCACGATCCCCTTCGACGATCCGGTACGCACGGTCGGCGGGCAGATCCGTGAATACCTGAGTGGATCCGGAAGGCCAGCGGACAGTCAGACGCTCCACGCGGCTTTTCACGCCCAGTCCGAAGATCGCCTCGGGCGCGTTCTGCGAAAGATACGACGGGGTGGCGTTGACCTCCCGCCGCTGAGCCGTGCCGCCCGATTCGAGGACGAGTTTCGTTCCGAAGGCCGAGCGGTTCGAACTGGTTCCTTCGCAGCGGAACGCGATTCGATGATTCGCCGGTCCCCCCTCGGCCTTCAGGAGAGCGAGCTTTCCGCCGTGGACCACGACCGCGATCTCCTCGCGCAGATCGCCGTCCACATCAGCGATGGCCAGGCCCCGCCCGACGCGCGGCCGGACCAGCTCGGTCCCCGAGAGTGGGGCGACGTCGGCGAACCGCTTGCCGCCGCGGTTCCAGAAGAGCCGCATCGGCATCGCGATGAGCTTCCGGGTGTCGACCGGGTCCTCGAACGTGGATCCGTTCACCGCGACGAGGTCGGGCCAGGAGTCAGCGTCCACGTCCAGGAACGCGGTGCCCCACCCGATATCGTCGGTCGAGATCTGGCCGAGCCCGAAGCGCTCCGCGGCGTCCTCGAAGTCGAGCGCGCCGAGACCTGACTTCTTCAAACGTTTGTTCAGATAAAAGGCGTTCGCCTCCGCGATCCAGTGCGTGACGAACATGTCCATGGCGCCGTCGCCGTCCGCGTCTCCCACGGCGATCCCCATCGAGCCCCGGTAGTCGGCGACGTGCGCCTCGCGTCCCCGGTCGGAGAAGATCCCCTCGTCTTCGTTGACGAAGAGCGCCCCTTCGGAAACGTCGTTGGCGACGTAGAGGTCCGGCCGGCTGTCGTCGTTGAAGTCGGCGAACGCCGCCGACAGGCTTCGCCCCGTCGGGTTCGACACGCCGGCCTCCTCGGCCATCTCCCGGAAGCGGCCGCGGCCCTCGTTGAGAAAGAAGAGATTCGGCACCGGAGGATACGACTCCGGGTTGATGGTAAAAGGGCTCGCCGCCGCACCGAACTTCGAGGTCCTTCCGGCGTCCTTCGGGTCGAACCGGTAGTCCACGTAGTTGCAGACGTAGAGGTCGAGCCGCCCGTCGCTATCCGCGTCTCCCCAGACGGCGCCCGTCCAGAAGCCGCGGCGCCCTCCGACTCCCGATGGCTTCGAAACGTCTTCCAGTGTGCCATCGCCGCGGTTGTGAAAGAGGCGAATCTCGCCGTAAGACGTCACGGCGAGATCCGGATATCCATCATTGTCGAAGTCGCCCCAGGCGGCTCCGAGAAAGACCCCCTTCAGATCGTCCAGACCGGCCGCCCGCGTGACATCGGTGAAGACGCCGCCGTCGTTTCGGTAGAGGCGGCAGCCGCCCGGGGCCTTCCGCATCGCCTCGGCGGAAAGCGTCAGCGGGCCGGACGTGTCGGCGACGAAGAGATCCCAATCCCCATCGCGGTCGTAGTCGGCGAAGGCGCAGCCGGAGCCCATATCCTCGGGGAGTTGAGTCGAGCGCGCGCCGCCCGAAAAGTGGCGAAAGTCAATCCCCGATTTCGCCGCGACGTCTTTCCACGTGATGCTCCAGTCGGCGTCGCCCGCGACTCGAGCCCGATGGACGTCGGTCAGCCCTTCGACCTTCTCGCCCGGCCTGTAGGGAGAGTCGGCTTCGCCGCGCGTGAAGTAGATCGCGGCGCAGATCGCGAGCGCCGCGGAGCCCGCCGCAGCGAGCGCCCGA
>DASUAD010000264.1:0-3705 GCA_035763965.1 Thermoanaerobaculia bacterium
CATACCTGGACCGGCTACGGATCCGTTCCCTACTGGAACGCCTATGTCGGCGTGACCCAGATGCACGGTTCGGGGACCTTCTTCGACGCCCGGTTCGAGAACAAGGAGCAATTTCCGGTCTCAGCGAAGAGCGGCTCCGGGAACACGCGGGGCAAGCCGGACCTGGTCACTTCCAAGCTCGCCGCTCTTCACTTCTATCAGCTCGCGATTCCTGCACCGCAGCCGCCGCCGGGGTCCTTCAACCGGGAGGCAGCCACGCGCGGGATGCAGGTCTTCAACGCGAAGGGTCGCTGCGCCACGTGTCACGTACCGCCTCTCTTCACCGAACCCGGCCACAACCTTCACGCGCCGGGTGAAATCGGGGTCGACTCCTTTCAGGCCGACCGGTCGCCGACGCACATGTACCGCACCGCGCCGCTCGCCGGGCTCTGGAGCCACCAGAAGGGCGGCTTCTACCACGACGGCCGGTTCGCGAACTTGCGGGAGGTCGTCGACCACTACGACAGCTTTCGCGGGCTGAAAATGACTGAGCAGGAGAAGAGCGACTTGATCGAATATCTCAAGTCTCTGTAGATGGGGAGGCTCACGACCCATGGGGCAGGTTTCTCAAGTCCTGGGTTTTCTCGGCGCGGTGACCGTCGCAATCGGATATCTGCCTCAGATCCGCCACCTCGCCAGAGAGCGCTGCTCGGCCGGAGTCAGCGTAGTCGCCTGGGAGATCTGGCTCCTGTCGAGTTTCCTCGTCTTTTCGCATGCCTTCGAGATGCTCGATCTCGTCTTCATCACGTTGCAGACGGTTCAGATCGCCGCGATCATCCTGATCATCTCGCTGGCCAGGCGATACCGGGGCATGACCTGCGCGTTCCACAGGCTACTGGCCAATCAGCCTGCCGGAAGCGCAATCGGGGACTGATGGGCATGAGCGTGAATCATTTGAGAACATTGGCCGAGAAATTCTTCGACTCTTACGACAAGGTCCTGTTGGCCGTGGAAAGAAAGAGGAGTTGATCCATGCCGCACGATGATGTGCTCAAGGGAATGGGGAAAGTCCTCCCCGATCTCCGCGTCGCCCTCTACCGGGATCCTCGAGGCGAGCTCCACGCCCTGAGCAGCGTCTGCACGCACAAAGCCTGCGACGTCGGGTGGAATGACCAGGACAAGGTCTGGGACTGCCCTTGCCACGGCTCCCGGTTTGCGCCAGATGGCGATGTTCTCCGGGGTCCGGCGGCCAGACCACTGCCCCGGGTCGACATACCCGAGTAGATCCCGAATTCGTTCCGGGAGGATTGGCTCCGCGAGGCGAAATCGCTCGGAGCGTGTCAGACTCGTCCCATGGGGAAGCGAGAGCGACGCGTCGCGGAGGCCCGGGAAAGGCGCCAGGTCGCGGAAGCAGAAGCGGCAGGAAGCACGCCGACGTTGTCCGTCGCCACGCCGAGAAGTCTCGCGAAGCTGATCTTCCTCGGCGCGCTTTCGGCCCTGTGGTCCGTCGTTCTCTGGGAGGAGCTCGTTCTCGTGCGCTCGGGCGGCAGCTCCTTCTGCGGATTCGGCGGCAGGTTCGACTGCGCGGCGGTCTGGAACGGCGCGTTCGCCTCCGCCGTCCACAAAATGACCGGACTGCCGATTGCCGGGTGGGGCCTCGCGTGGAGCGCCGTCGCGTTTCTCCTTCCGCTCATCGCCCTCCTCCGGCGGGCGGAAGGGAAGTCGATCGACCCGCTCGTCTCCGCGACGCGGATGACGGCGGTCGCGGGCGTCCTGTCGGTGGCCGTGATGATCGCGGAGAGTGCGATCGCCGGCACCATCTGCGTCGGCTGTATCGCCACGTACATTCTCGTGGGCGCTTACACGTTCATCGCTCTGCTGCAGTGGCGCCCCGTCGGCTTCCCGTCCGTGCGTCGGGGAGCCGTGCTCGCCGCAGTCGGCGCGGTGGCGGCCTTTCTCCTGCTTCTCTACCCCGGCTTGAAGACTCCAAAGACGAGCGGCGAAGCGGGACGCAGAGCCGTGGAAGAAGTCGCGCGCCGGGAAGCGGGTTCGGTCCCGGTGGGCACCGGCGACCCGCGCCGCGATCAGAAGCTGACCGAGCTCGTGACTTCTCTCGAGCCGCCGCTCAAGCAGACGCTCGCGGACTCGCTCGCGATCTATCGCGCTTCGCGCTCGATTCCGCCGCCGGCGCCGCGGGCGCTCGTCGGCTCGGATCTCGCGCCGGTCAAGATCACGGAGTTCACCGACATCCTCTGCGAGCACTGCGCGACGCTCCACGAGACGTTGAAGACCCTGCGCGAATCGCTGCCGCCCGGCAGCTTCAGCGTGGATTCCCGCCAGTTCCCGCTCGACAGCCGCTGCAATCCCTTAGTCGGCGGCAGCCGTGAGGACGACGTCCGCTGCGTTGCCGCGAAAGCGAGGATCTGCCTCGAGCCGACGGGCAACGAACCGAAGCTCGCCGATGCGCTCTTCGCCAGTCAGAAAGGCCTGACCCGCGAAAAGGTCTTCGAGATCGCGACGCCTTTCATAACGCGGACCCTGCTCGAGTCCTGCCTCGACGCGCCCGCGACGCGCGCGAAGCTCGAGGAGGACATTTCGGCGGCGTCGCACTACGACTCCGACGGCACGCCGATCGTCGTCGTCAACGGCCGGAAGGGAACGAGCTTCGGTCCGTTTCTCTACGCGATCATCCAGACGCGGGGGAGCGGGGAGCACCCGTCCTTCGCCGTCCTTCCGTCCGGCGACCCCGGCGCACACCTTCACTGACGGCCGGATCGCCCTCGTGCTGGTCCCCGGATTGCAGTGGAAGCCGGGCAGGCAAGAACGCCGATGCACCGGATCCTGCTGATCGAAGACGACGACCTCCTTCGGGAGGGCTTGAGGCAGGTCCTCGAGGAAGACGGATGCCGCGTCGCGGCGGCTGCCGACGGCGCCGCCGGAATGGAGATCCTGAGACGGGGCGAAATAGCGCCCTGTTTCATCATCCTCGACCTGATGATGTCGGGGATGAACGGCTGGGATTTTCTCCAGCTGCACGCCCGTCACCCGGCACTCTCGAACATTCCGATCGCGGTCGCTTCGGCGTACCCGTTCGCAGAGAAGGAGATCTCTCCCGGGATCGTCCTTCGTAAACCCTTCTCACCCGCACGACTGAAGCAGACCATCTCGGATCACTGCCTCTGCGGGGACGGCAAGGTGCGCGAGTCCCAGGCTCATCAACGCGCCTGACCGCCTGACCCCGGCAGAAGATTTGCAGCCCCCGGCGAAGTCGTGTCTTCGACGAAAAGAGATGTCTGTTCGCCGCCGGCCGACAAGGAGGGCCGGCCATGAACCGACAGGTCCTGGTAGTGGAAGACGATCCCGATCTGCTCGGTTCGCTGGCGTCTTTTCTTCAAGCCGAGGGGTACACGGTCGAGTGCGCGCGTCACGGTCTCGAGGCGCTCGGCCGACTGCGCGCCGGCTGCCGGCCTGCGGTGATCCTCCTCGACCTGATGATGCCGATCATGACGGGTTGGGAGTTCCGCCACGCGCAGCGACAGGACTCGGAGCTCTCACGAATTCCGGTGATCGTCGTCTCGGGGATGAACGACAGCGAGCGGCACGCGGCGTGGCTCGAAGCCGACGGTTACATGCGGAAGCCGATCCCGGTCGAGACACTGATCGAGACACTCAACCGCTACTGCTACTGAGCCGTCGCGCTCCGGTTGACTGCCCGACCTCCGCGAG
>DASUAD010000265.1:0-2095 GCA_035763965.1 Thermoanaerobaculia bacterium
CCGGAGAAGGCGTCGATTTCGTCAATACGCGCGGCGAGAACAGGCGCGTTTACTTCCAGCACGACTTCATCACGGACGCGTTCGGCAACCAGATCTCTTTAGACATCGCGGCTCCCCCTTCGAAGGTCTACGCGGCGTTCCTCCAGGACACCTGGCGGATCACGCCCCGGCTGACCCTGAACGCCGGAATCCGCTATGAGGCGGAGCAGGTCCAGAACGCGCGCGAGGAGACGGCGATCGATCTCAAGAACGAATGGCAACCTCGCGTGGGTCTGGTCTGGGACTGGAAGGGCGACGGCTCTTCGAAGGTCTTTGCTTCGTTCGGCCGTTTCTTCTACATCCTTCCCAACGACCTGAACGTTCGCGTCTACGACGAGTCGATCGCGACGACCACCTGGAACTATTCGACGACGTCGATCGAGCAGGGCGGCCCGGGCACGGGCCCTCCGAACCGGATTCGTCTCATCCAAGGCTCGCTCGCCGAGCCGACCCAGCCGAACATCAAGGGTCAGTACCAGGACGAGTACACGATCGGAATCGAGCAGGCAGTGACGCCGACCCTGGCCGTCGGCCTGAAGGGAATGTACCGGCGCTGGGGTCGCGCGATCGAAGACCGCTGCGACCTCGATTACCGGGATCCGATCAACGGCGGGTCGACCTGCGCGATCACGAATCCGGGTTCCGGCGAGCTCTGGGCCGGCGTCGGCGGTTTCAACTGGTGTGACGGTGCGGGGTCGGAATTCGTCTCTCCGACGGCGGGGCTCTGCTCGCTCGACAATCCCGAGATCGGGCCGGCGCCGTCGATCCCGGCGGCGACGCGCAACTTCTGGGGTCTCGAGATGACGGCGCGTCAGACGTTCTCGCGGAACCTGTGGGCCCAGGCGTCCTACCTCTATTCGCGCCTGAGGGGGAACTACGACGGCGCCGTCCGGGTCGCCTCCGGTCAGACCGACCCGGGCATCAATGCGGACTACGACTATCCGCTGTTTTCCCGTAACGCGGACGGCCCGTTGTTCCTCGACAGACCGCACCAGCTTCGCCTCGACGCCGTGTACACGGCTCCGTTCGGTCTCTCGCTCGCAATGGGCGCGTACTACCGCAGCGGCGCGCCGGTTTCCCGCTACGGCTGGTACAACGCCGTCTATCCGGATCTGCTCCACCTGGTGCCGCGCGGACGCGACACCACGGTGTCCGGCGGCCGTCTCGTGGGGGAGTACGAAGCGAACCTCTCCCTGTCCTACTCGATCAAGGCGGGACCGGTCACGGTCACTCCGGCCGTCTATGTCTTCAACATCCTCGATCGACAGGGCGTGACTTCGGTCAACGAGGCTTTCAACGCGGACGGAACGTTCTGCCTGAACGCAGACGGCTGCACCGACGCCACGATCAACCCCGATACGGGCCTTCCCGACATGACTTCACGCAACTTCCAGCGCCTCGGCACCGTCGCTTACGGGCAGCCCCTGCCGCAGGAGGACTGGGCGAAGCCTCTGACGCGGCAGGATCCGCGCCTGATCCGTTTCGGTCTGAAACTCGAATTCTGAGAATCGTGCGTTGACGAGTTGCGGGGCGGCTTCGGCCGCCCCTTTTTCTTGCTGAGTCGGCCTCGAACCCTCGGCTCCATCGTTCGAGCTTCGCCTGACGACCGATCGAAATTGACACGGGTCTCGGGCGGCCGTACGCTGGCCTTCCTTCTTCCGGGGAGACCTGCCATGCGCAAGGTATGTCGCGCTGTTTCTTTCTCCTCTTCATTCCGCTCTCGAGTCGTTTTCGCCGTCGCGATCGGTCTCGAAGGGTCCATCGCCTTCGGAGCTCACACGCCGGTCCCCACCGCAGTGACGATTCCCGGGAGTCTTCAGAGCGAGCTGGGCTGCTCCGGCGACTGGCAGCCCGACTGCGCTGCGACTCACCTGGCCTTCCACTCGGAGGACGTGGTCTGGCAGGGCGTCTTCGACGTCCCCGCTGGCGACTGGGAATACAAGGCGGCGTTGAACGACAGCTGGGACGAGAACTATGGGGCGAACGCGGCGCGCAACGGGCCGAACATCGCGCTCTCGCTGGCCGCTGCCGAGTCCGTGAAGTTCTATTACAGCCA
>DASUAD010000266.1:0-5537 GCA_035763965.1 Thermoanaerobaculia bacterium
ACCGTGTGCGGATCCAGGAACCGCGCCGTGCCCGGGACGAGGTCGACTCGATTGCGCTGGAGCTGGGCGCGAATGATCTCCACCTCGCGGCCGAGCACCGCCTGAACGCGAAACGCGAGGTCCGAGATCGAGATGTCGTGCTTGACGGCGTAGTCACGCCCGTAGAACGAACGCTCCCGGAATCCGGACAGATAGAGGATCGCCTCGCGCAGGGTCTTCGAGGGGATCGTGCCCGTGTGGATGCACACGCCCCCGACCATCTCCTTGCGGTCGACGACCGCGACTTTCTTCCCGAGCTTCGCCGCGGCGATCGCGCCCTTCTGTCCCGCGGGGCCCGAGCCGATGACGACGAGATCGTACTTTTGTGGCGTCTCGCTCATCGCCCGAGCGTAGCCTCCTGCGCCGCCGAATGGGAGGCGGTCTCCCACTTCACGAGCTTCAAGTCCTTCACGAAGATCGCGTAAAGCACCGGGACGAGAAGGAGCGTAATGAATGTCGCCGCCGTCAGGCCGCCGATCTGCGCGTAACACATGGGCTCCCAGAGGGGCCCGCCGTGCATCGCCAGCGGGACGAGCGCGATCACGGTGGCGCCGACGGTGATGAGCACCGGCCGAAGCCGGATGATACCGGCGTCGAGCAGCGCCTGCTCGAGCGGCTCCCCTTCGGCGTGCTTCTCCTCGATGAAGTCGAAGAGCACGATCACGTGCGACACGATGACCCCGACGAGGCTCACCATACCGAGGAAGCCCATGAAACCGAAGGGCTCCCGCATGAAGGCGAGCGCGGCGATCGCGCCCACCATTCCATACGGGATCGCGCCGAAGACGATCAAGGGCTTGACCGCGCTCTTGAACTGGAGAACGAGCGCCAGGAAGATCATCGCGACCGAGATCGCAAGGACCTGGACGAGGTTCTTGAAGCTCTTGACCTGCTCCTTGTACTCACCCGCGATCTCGAACCGGTAACCGGGAGGCAGGTTCTTTTCGAACGCGCGGATCTTCGGCATCGCCGCCATGAGGACTTCCGACGGCAGGCCCCCTTCGTCCGAGAACGCCGAGACCGTGATCGTTCGGAACTGAAAGCGCCGGAGCATTTTCTCGGTCTTCATGCCGTAGTCGAGCGTCGAGATCGATCCCAGAGGCACTTTCTGGTCGCCCGTGGAGGAGTAGACGTAGAGATCCTGGACGTCCTGGAGCTGACCGCGCTCGTCCATCCGGAGCCGCGTGACGATCGGGATCTGCTTGTCTCCCTCCCGGAGGGTGGCGACCTGGAGCCCGTTCAACCCGCCGGCCGAGGCGTAGGCGACGTCCTGGTTCGTGACACCGACCATGTTCGCGCGGTCCGGGTCGATCTTGAGCTGCACGGTGAAGCTCTCCGCGCCCCAGTCGTTCCGGACGCGGGCGGCGTGCGGGGTCTCGCGGAGGATCTTCTCGAGCTCGCCGGCGAGGCGGCGAAGCGTCGGGATGTCCTCGCCCGACACGCGGAGCGATACCGGGATGCCGACCGCGCCGCCCGACTCGAGCTGCCGGACGTCGACCCGCGCACCCGGAACGCTCCTCGACAGAACCGGTTGAAGCCGCTCGAGGAGATCGGCGGTCAGATGCTTGTCCTTCGTCTGGACGATGATCTGCGCATAGTTCAACTGCGACATCTCGGGCGACGCCGACAGCCAGAACCGGGGTCCGCCCCCTCCCACGAACGTCGTCATGGACTCGAGAACCGGAACCGCGTGATCCTCTTTCTTCCCGTGCTCCTCTCCGAACCGAGCGGCCTCCTCGCGAACGATGTCCTCCACGCGTTGGGTCGCCTCGGCCGTCGACAGGAACGGAGCGTCCTCCGGAAGCCAGACGTCGATCCACGAAAGGTACTGGAGGTCCTTCGGGAAGAACTGCTGCTTCATGTTCTTCATCATCACGCCACCGAGGACGAGAATGCCGAGCGACCCGAGGAAGACCTTCCAGCGATTCCGGATCGCCGCAGACCCGACGCGGTAGTACCAGGCCGCGAAGCCTTTCCGGCGGCGCTCTTCGATCGGAGGCTCGCCCTTCGGACGGAGCAGGTAGTAGCCGAGCAGCGGGATGAACGTCATCGAGACGAGCCTCGACGCGACGAGCGAGCAGCCGATGACGATCGGGAGGCTGTAAATGAACTTGCCGGTGTCGCCGGTCAGCAGGAGAAACGGAAGGTAGGCGACGATGTTGGTCACCGTCGCGTACATGATCGCGGTCGCGAGCTTCGTCGGTCCCAGCCACGCCGCCACTTTCGGCGGATGGCCCGCCGCGAGGCTCCGCTTGATCGCGTCGCCGGCGACGACCGGATCGTCGACGAGGAGGCCGAGCGCGATGATGAGCGATGCGATCGAGACCTGCTGGATGTCGATCTTGAGCATGTTCATGAAGCCGAAGGTCATGGCGAGGGTGAGCGGGATCGAGAACGCCATCAGCAGGGCGGAGCGCCACTCCCAGAAGCCGACGAGCGAGACGAGCACGACGAGGGCGATCGCCTCGTAGAGGCTCATCATGAAGAGATCCACGTTCTCCTTGACCTGGAGCGGCTGGTCGGAGGTCCGGGCGAGGATCAGGTCTTCGGGCAGCCGTGTCCTCAGTTCGGCGAGCGCGGCGTCCACGGCTCTTCCGAATTTCGCGATCTGCTCGCCGGATCGCATCTGGATTCCGAGCGTGATCGCGCGCCGCCGCGGCCACGTACCGTCCTTTTCGCGGCTCGTGAAGAAGTTCAGGAATCGGGGGGGAGTGTCGTAGGACCGGATGATGGTCGCCAGATCGCGAAGATAGAGCGGCGAGCCGGTCGAAGAGGCCGTCACGAGAACGTCCCCGATCTCCTTCTCGCTTCGAAACTCGCCGGAGGGATCGATGGTGATGTTCTTGCCGCCCGCCTCCAGCACCCCCCCGGTCGCGGTGATGTTCCGGGCGCCGAGGAGGTTCGGGAGCCGGGACGGCCGGACGCCATAGGCGGCCATGCGGCCCTGCGAGTATTCCAGGAAGACGCGTTCTTTCCAGACGCCCGACCGCTCGACCTTCGAAACCTGGGGGACCGTCTGGAGCGTCCGCGCGATCAAGTCGGTGAAGTCGTCGAGCTCCCGATAGGTGTATTTCTCCCCGGCCGCGGCTCGAACCGCGGCCGTCGTGCCCGCGGGATCGCGCACGATGATCGGACGCCAGGCATCGGGATGCAGTTCGGCCGCGTGCAGGCGCTCCGAGAGAAACCGCCGGATCTCGGCGTGAATTGCGGAATCCGAAAAGTCGGTCACAACGTCGATGGCGCCGAATCCCGGGCCCTCCAGAAACCGGACGTCGTGCAAGGTACCGCGGGAGGTCGTCCAGTCGACGAAAAGCCGGACCGCCCGGCGGATCGTGTTCGGATCGAGCGAGCTCGGGTAGCAGTAGGCGAGCGTCGTTCGTCGCGGAGTTTGGGGAGCTCTCGCGCGCGCCTCCTCGATCACCCGGCGCAGATCGCGCGACCGCAGCGCGATCTCCACCTCGCTCGTTCGCGGCGAAGCGACCGTCAGCATCAGCGCGGAGGTGTCCCCGAAGTCCTTGATGAAGTTGATGGGCCCCGCGCCGTCCGGCAGGTCGGTGATCGTGTCGAGCTTCAGCTTGATGTCGTCGAATTCCTTCCCACGGTCCTTCGTGCTCTCGGTCAGCTGGACGTAGACGATCGAGACGCCGGTCCGCACGGTCGAGTTGATCTCCTCGACCCGGGCGTTCTCCGCCATCTTGGATTCGATGCGTCGCGTGACGAGCTGCTCGATCTTCTCGGCCGTCGCGCCCGGCCAGGGACAGATCGCGACCGCGACCCGCGCGGGAACGTCGGGATCCTTGCGCTGCGGCATCGACAGGTAGCCGAAGACGCCCCACAGGAGCGTTCCGACGAGGGCGACCCAGGCGATCTGCCGGTTCTCCGTGAAGAACCGGGCGGTGTTGTGCGTGGTCCGGACGATCTCGTCGTCCGACTTGTGTCCGCTCACGGGATGACGCGCACGCGATCGCCGTCGGCGACGACGGTCGCGCCCGTGACGACGACGCGCTCCCCTGCGGCCAGACCCGACGTGACCACGATCCGGTTGCCGACGACCTCGCCCAGCTTCACGGGCCGCACCTTCGCGACGGCGTTCTCGCCGTCGCCGGCCAGGACGAAGACGGCGTACCCGTCCGGATCGGACGGCGACCGGAGGACCGCCGTGAGCGGCACGGCCGCCTCTCCCGACGGACCCGGCCCGGCGAGGTGCGGTGTCTCGACGGCGGCGATCATTCCGCTGCGCAGCGTCCCGGCGGGGTTCGGGATCGTCACCTCGACGTCGAAAACGCGACTCTGGCGCTCCGCGGAAGGCGCGATCGCCGTAATACGTCCGTTGAACCGGGTTTCCGGGATGGCTTCGACCGAGACCCCGAGAGGCTGACCGATCCGGAGCGAACGCACGACGATGTCCGGCACGCCGAACACAGCCTTCACCGACGAGAGGTCGGCGAGCGTGAAGCCGACCGTGCCGGCCGAGACGAGCGTCCCCTCCTCGACGTTGCGCCCGAGCACGAGTGCGTTCATGGGCGAGGTCAACGCGCAGTCGGCCAGCGCGATGCGGGCCGCGTCGAGCTGCGCCCTCGCGCCGGCCACACGGGCTTCGGCGGCGTCCAGGGCGGACCGGGCGCCGTCGAAGTCGGCTTTCGCGAGGCTCTTCGAATCGAAGAGCGACTTCGCCCGATCGAAGTCGAGGCGCTCCCGGCGCGCTGCCGCGGACGCCTCGGCGAGAGAAGCCCTGGCCTGATTGACCTTCTCGACGTAGTCCGACTCCCGGACGCGGGCGAGAACCGTCCCGCGTGCGACGGTGTCGCCTGCCTGCAGGTTGCGCGAGCGCCCCTCTCCCGACCTCACCTTGAGGATTTCGCGGACGTAGCCCGAGCTCTTGAAGGCGAGTGAGACCTGCTCGTTGGGCTGGACGTTCGCCGAGTAGCGCATGCCCCCCGGGGATCCGGCCGGCGACACCGTTTCGACCCGGACCGGGATCGCTGGACGTTCGACCTTCGATTCCTGGCGACAGCCGCTCACCGCCGGAATGGCTCCCGCGACGGCGAGAAGCGGAGTCAGGAGCTTTCGAGAGCTCACCATGATTCCTCCCCGACCGCTCGCTCGAGATCGGCTCGGGCGGACCAGAACGTCGCGAGGGCCTGCACGTACTGGCGATCCGCGTCGGCGAGATCCGACTGCGCGCGCAGGAGCTGCTCCGCAGTCACCATTTCGGCGCGATATTGATCTTTCGCGATCCGCAGCCGCTCTCGCCGGGCCGCCCGCTCGAGCTCGGACGCCTCGAGCTCGCGGCGGCTCTGCTCGAGTCGGCGGAACTGCGCCCCGACGTCGAGGGCGATGGAGCTCTCGGTCTCGGCCACCGCGAGCTTCGCCTGCTCGAGCGCGTCCTCCTTCTCCGCCGCCTGGTGCTTCCGCCTGCCGGCGTCGAAGACGTCCCACTGGAGAAAGAAGCCGATCGAGAAGATGTTCCGCGGCAGGAATTCCGACGAGTACGGGGA
>DASUAD010000267.1:0-3628 GCA_035763965.1 Thermoanaerobaculia bacterium
GAGGCCGACATGAAAAAGGTGAGGCTGCTCGCGGCGGTGCTGATCCTGGGCGGCTGTCTCAACGCCCCGCCGAAGATCGATGTGTCCCGCGCTGCCGAGCCGGGCGCCGTTCCCGCGAGCTACTTCGATTCCTCGGGCCGCGACGACGTCCTCGCGGGCGGCGTGAAGATGATTCCGATCACGACGCCGAAGGGCTCCTTCAAGGTCTGGACGAAGCGGATCGGCAACAACCCGACGACGAAAGTGCTCCTCCTCCATGGAGGTCCCGGGTTCACCCACGAGTACCTCGAGGCCTTCGACAGCTACTTCCCGGCGGCCGGGATCGAGTACTACTACTACGACCAGCTCGGCTCGTACTACAGCCATCAGCCGGATGCGCCGGAGCTGTGGGAGCTGCCGCGGTTCGTCGATGAAGTCGAGCAGGTGCGGCAGGCCCTCCATCTCTCCCGCGACAACTTCTATCTCTTCGGCCAGTCGTGGGGCGGGATGCTCGCGATCGAGTACGCCCTCGAGCACCAGGGGAACCTCAAGGGGCTCGTGATCTCGAACATGATGGCGAGCATCCCGGCCTACAACGAGTTCGCGACGAAGGTGCTCATGCCGGAGATGGACCCTGCCGTGCTCGCGGAGATCAAGAAGCTGGAGGCGGCCGGTCAGTACGAGAATCCCCGTTACATGGAGCTCCTGATCCCGCACCACTACGAGAAGCACCTGCTCCGCATGCCGGCCGCGGAGTGGCCCGACCCGGTGAACCGCGCGTTCAAACACATGAACCCGAAGGTCTACATTCCGATGCAGGGGCCCAGCGAGCTCGGCGCGAGCGGAAAGCTGGCGGAGTGGGACCGAACGCGCGACATCGGAAAGATCACGGTGCCGACGCTCGTGATCGGCGCGCGCTACGACACGATGGACCCGAAACACATGGAGTGGATGGCGGGGCAGGTCAAACGCGGGCGCTACCTCTACTGCCCGAACGGAAGCCACCTCGCCGAGTACGACGACCAGAAGGTGTACTTCGAGGGGCTGATCCGGTTCATCCGCGACGTGGAGGCGGGACGGTTCTGATGAGCGGCGCCAAGCGACCCCGGCCTTCACATGGAGGCGGACGGATGACCTTCCTAATGCTTCCCTGAGTTTCGCAGGACCCCCTCTCTTTTCAACGCCTTCCACACGCATCGACCAACCGCCGCGAGATCTCGAGTCGTCCGTGGCAATCGCGTTGCTTCGATCTGCGCCGGAGGAAGGCGCGCAGAAAGGAGCTCAGAAATGAAGAACACGTTAGCGAGATTCGCGACGGTGATCGTCGTTCTCGTCCTGTTCGCCTTCGGGCAGGCGGCGTGCGGGGGCGGCGGCTACTCCTCGCCGACCGCGCCTTCGAACTCGCCGGGTCAGCCCACTCCGACCCCGCGAGCAGGCGGCGGCGGCTACTGAAACCGGCGTATCGTTTGTTCCGGGCAGCCGGAACAAGTGAAGCACGGGACATCCCTTCGGCCGTTCGGGAGATGGAGCGTCATCGTGCTCGGCGCGTGCCTGGCGGTCTGCGTTGCCTCGGACGCCTCCGATGATTCGGAACCGGCTTTCTTTCGGAGCGCGTTCGAGGCCCGATTCCCGAAGACGGAAACGTCGGCCGCCGCGCTCGAGATCGAGAGACTCGCGGCCGAGCTCGGAATCCAGATGGCGCCGTTCGAGAGCCCGGAAGCCACGGCGGACGAGCGGAACTCCGAGGGCAAGAGCCCGGTGCCGTTCGTGCTCAAGCCGAGAAAAAACCGGCCGGGTCCGTCTCCCGAGCTCGAGCGGTCAATCCACTCCGCCGGCGTCTCCGAGTTTCTGAATCGAGAGCTTGGAATTCCCGACGACCGGATCGGCGCGCCACCGCCGCAGCTCGTCCGGTATCTGGCGGACAACGAGAGCGGAATCGCGGCGATCGAATCCCTGCTCCTCCGGGAGCCCGAGATCCGCTGGGAAATCGACGTCACCCGTTACCCGAACGGACCTCTGCCGAACCTGACAGGCCTCATGCGGCTGCAGCGGCTGCTCGCCGCCCGGGCGCTGGTCAAAGGGGGAGCCGGGGAAACCGACTCCGCGCTGCGAACGCTCGATGCGGCCTGGCGATTGAACGAGGTCTTGTCTTCGCGACCCGAGCTCATCGCACATTTGATCGTGGTCGCCGCGGCGAAGATTCATGTCGGCGTCCTGCGGAAGCTGGACAGCCCGGCGTACGGCTGGTCGGACCGGCTCCGCAGCCGGCGTCTTTTCTCGGCGTACCTGGCCGCCTTCCAGGGCGAGGCATGGGCCGACCCGAACGTTCAGGACCTGACCGGCCGGGCTGGAACCTTCGGTCGCATCCTTCGCGAAATCGCCGAGGAGCTTTCCGAACGGGACATCTGCTCCTGGACCGCGGACGGTCTCAAGGAGACGTGGGCCCGCGCGATTCGTGATCAGTCCCGGGAAGAGATTCCGGTCGCGGACATCGCCATGCCGAACTTGATCGAGACCGTCGAACGCTGGCGACGCTTCCTCGTCGACGCGGAACTGACCGCGCTCGTTCTCGACGCGCGAGCCGAGCGGGCGGCGTCCCGGCGGCGGGACTGGCCGGGGCGGCTCGCCGGGATCGGAGCCGAAGTCTGCCCCCGGGCGCTCTGGACCTATCGGGCAGGGGAAGACGGAACCGCCACCTTCGCCTTCGAGGGCAGAATCGCCGAGACGGCGGCTCCGGGATTCAAGCTCCCGCTCCGCTTCACGGCGGGCTCGCCCGACGCTCCGACGCCGCGCCCCGAGCCGCTCGACCTCTCCATTGCCGAGCTCATGCGCCGCACGGGCGTTCCGGGCGCTGCCGTCGTGATCGTTCAGAACGGTCGAACGATCTACGCCAGGGGCTTCGGCGTGCGCGATCTCGAGAAACGGGATCCCGTCACGCCGGACACCCTGATGATGATCGGCTCCACCGGGAAGAGCATGACCACGATGATGATGGCCACGCTCGTCGACGAAGGGAGAGTCGCCTGGGACACGCCTGCGGCCGCGGTCTATCCGGAGTTCGCCGCCAGCGACCCGGCGCTGACGCCGAAGCTCACCCTGCGCAGGACGGTCTGCAACTGCACCGGCATCGAGCGGCACGACCTGGAGATGTATTTCACGAGCCACGCGCCGACCGCTGAGGAAGTCGTGCGGTCATTGCGAGAATTCCGGTTCGTCGGCGAGTTCGGAAGGACGTTCGGGTACGTCAACCAGTTGGTGGCCGCCGGCGGCTACATCGCGGCCTGGGCCGCGCGCGGAGCGAGCAGGGATCTCTACACGAACTACCTTGCGCAAATGCAGGCCCGCGTATTCGACCCGATCGGGATGTCGGCGACGACGTTTTCCTTCGATCGCGCTCTCGTGAATCCGAACCGCGCGACCCCGCACGGGAAGACGGTCGCGGGCGAGTATCGGCCGATTTCAGTTGATCTCGAGAAACCGCTCACCCCGTTTGCTCCCGCCGGAGCTGAGTGGTCGACGGCGCGGGACGTCGCGCGTTACCTGATCACTCAGCTGAACCGCGGAGTGGCGCCGGAAGGAAAGCGAGTCGCCTCCGCGGAAAACCTGACCGCCACGTGGCAGCCGCAAATCGAAATCGCTCCGGGCATCT
>DASUAD010000268.1:0-2447 GCA_035763965.1 Thermoanaerobaculia bacterium
GCAGGACGAGATGCTGCGGGCAATCCGCCTCGTCGTCGACACCGGGTTTCACGCGAAGAAGTGGACGCGCCAGCAGGTCGTGGACTACTTCCACGCCCACTCCGCGATCGACGAGGTGGACGTCCAGACGGAGACCGACCGCTACATCTCGATCCCGGGGCAGGCGCTCGCGTACAAGGTCGGGCAGCTGAAAATCCTCGAGCTCCGGGAGCGCGCGAAGAAGGAGCTCGGATCGAAGTTCGACGTCCGGAAGTTCCACGACACGATCCTCGACGCCGGCGCGCTGCCGCTCGACGTGCTCGAGGCGCGTGTGAATGCGTGGATCCAGGGGGGGAAGGGCGCCGTCGCTTCGCGGTGAAGCGCCGCTCGCTTACAGAGCGCGCTCGATCCGAAAGTCGTAGCAGCCAGCTTCGGTGTCGCGGACGTGCAGGTAATCCACGTCCGGCCGGGCGAGCAGCCGCGACACGGCCTGCGGGATCGGGGGACCCTCGATCCGCTCTTCCGCCCGGAGGATTGGCCCGCGAGCGTACGCGGCGAGAGTCAGCCGGTGCGTGAGCAGATCCGCGGGAAAACCGGCGTTCTCCGGGTATCGCTCGCATTCGGCCTCGTGGATGAAGACCGGCCCCGGGAGCGGGAACGGTTCGATCCGGAAAAACGGGTCGCACGTGAAGAGGAGGCGCCGATCGACCCCGATCTCGAAGTCACGCAGGCAGACGCGGCAGGGTCCGTAACCGGTCGCGATCTCGGAGTGCACCGGGTGGCCGTAACCCGGCGACCGGCGGGAATCTCGCACTTTCCGTGCAGTATCCAGATCGAGGGCAACCACTCGGTATCCGGGCATGCCTCGCCTCCCGGTTCTTGAACACGGCAACGGGGCGAAAGGTTGCGGGTCGGGAAATCGGGGTCTGTCCCCGATTTCCTCGAACAATGCCAAAACGCCTGCCTGACCCCTTCAGTTTTGAATCTGCAGCGTCGCGGCGACGCCCGCGTGATCCGTCGGCCAGATGAGGGTCAATCCGTTCGAGACCCGATCGGTCGCCGGATTCGTGCCGAAGAGGTCCGCGCCGAGAGTGTGAAAGTCCGTCCCCGCTCGATAGAGCACGAGGTCGATCCGCCCGAAATCCTCCGAGGGATCTACGAACGTCGAGTTCGTGAGCAGTTCCGCATTGCAGCAAGTGCTGACGATCGAACCCGGGTGCGCCTCGAACCAGGCGTCGACGAATCCGTCACCGATGAAGGCGGCGTAGGCCGGCGTCGTCGAGTCACCGTTGGCGTTCGAGTTCGCGTCCGCGGCGAACACCACTGGGAGGTCGGTATCCGCGGGCCCGGCCAGGATCTCGAGTCCCTGCGCCTCCCGGACCTCCTCGGACTCGCTTTCGAGGTGAGTCGTCACGAATCGGAAGCTCTTGCCTCGGACCTTCGCGTCCACGGAAGCCCAGCCGCGGAGGAGGACGAAGATTTCGGTCTCGGAGATCGGCACCTCGATGTTCGTTTCGAAGTGTCCGGTCCTCGCATTGGACAGCTTGAGCTCCGAGACGTTCAGATCGGTTCGTGCGAGGATGGCTTCTCCGTCGGTCAGGCGAATATCGGATAGCTCGCCGGCCTCGACGGCGGCTTCCGAGAGGAACCCCGGGAATTCCGCGTCGAAGCCGATCTCGTGCGCGACCACGGCATAGTGAAGGCCGCGGGCGTCGAGGGCTTCGAGCAGAATTGCGAGGAAATCGAACTCGACGTGCTCCGCATTTCCCTGGACGAAGTCGGGAGGGGTCTGGCTACGCCAGATCGAGACTTCCTGCAGGCCGACCAGGTCCGGTTGAGCCGCCTCGATCTGACGGGCGATACCTTCGGCGCGGGCGTTGAAATCGGTGAACCGGACTTTGGCGAAAGTCTCCGTAACCGCGGCAACGATCGCGTCCGGTTCGCCGCTCGCGATCGCGAAGAACGCAGGGAGCAGATCCGCGCCGACGTACAGGTTCTCGGTCATCACGGTGACGGTCTTGTGGTTGTTGGCAATCTCGGGAGTTTCGGCTGCGACTAGCGGGAAGGCGAGAAGGAACGTGAGGACGAAGAGAATGGGGAGGAGAGTGCGGCGGGACATGGGACACCTCCAGTTCTGGCCGGAAACTACGGCTGGAGTCTACGGGAGGTCATGATCCGGACGCATCATGCAGCGTGACAATCGGACACGCTTCCCGACCGACGGGGACGTCCAGTCGCGGGCCGGTCCGTTCGGCGCCGGCAACTATGGCACCATTTCGGTTGACCAAAATGGTGTCATAACCTAAGCTACCGCCGTGCGCCCCAAAAAGAAAGCCGTATTTACCGCCGAGCCTGAGCAGCTCGACCAGATCCAGAAGGTCGTGCGCGAAGGAAGGTACCGGTCGAGCTCCGAGTTCCTCCGCGAAGCCATCGACGAGAAGCTGGATCGGCTGCGCGGCGATCTCCTG
>DASUAD010000269.1:0-3345 GCA_035763965.1 Thermoanaerobaculia bacterium
TTCTCCCGGAAAGCGGCGAGCACGAGACCGCGGTCCATCGGACGGTCGAGGGGAAGGTCGAACCGGCCGGGACAGTCGAGTCGGGGCTGTGAACGACCCATCCCGCGCTGGTCGAGCGCGATGACGTCGGAGAACTCGGCGATCGCCTGGAAGAGAGGAAGGATCGGTCCCTCGGCGTCCTGAGTCCCGGATCCGCCCGGGCCGCCGGCGAGCCACACGACGGGCGTACCGGGGTGCGCCGACCGTGTCTTGAACCTCACGAACGCGAGTTCGATCGTTGGGCCGTCGGGCCGCGAACGATTCTCGAGAACGGTCAGGTGTCCGAGCTCTGCCTTGACCGGCGCCGAACCGTCCCGGGGCGAGAGAGAGATCGATTCGAATCGCAGGCGACCCGGACCTGGCGGCTTGTCCGCGGCGGGCGGGAGGGCGGGGTCGTGCGCGAGGATCCTGGTGGCGGCGGCGGCGGAGAAGAGCGTGACGAGCAGGTGGCGCATCGCAAACCTCTTGTCGAGAGAAACGCGCCACTGCGCGCGAGGTTTTGCCGCGATGGACCAATCGCAGCCCCCGGGGGACGGCCCGCCGTTGACGTGGGACGCGTTGCGCGTCCGGACGGCGTCCGCGAAGGAAGCCGCGTCGACAACCTGCCCCATGAACGTCAAACTTCGCCTGCAAGAGCCTAAACCCGTCGGGAAACGGGCCGTAAAGACAGCCAGCGCGCACGGCCGGATCCCGGCTGGACCGCGACCGCGCGCCCGGGAGGACCCATGAGACCAACCGTCCGCCGACCCGCGACTCCGCTGTTCGTACTTTCGTTTCTGGCAGCCGCCGCCGCAGCCGCGCAATCGCCGCCTCTCAAGGTGCCGCAGCCGAGCCCGAAGGCGACCGTCTCGCAGACGGTGGGCGTGACGGAAATCGCGATCACCTATCACCGTCCGGCGGTGAACAAGCGGAAGGTCTGGGGCGACCTCGTGCCGTACGACCAGGTCTGGCGCGCCGGGGCCAACGAGAACACGACGATCGAGTTCTCTTCTCCGGTCACCGTGAACGGGAAGCCCCTCGCCGCGGGGATCTACGGTCTCCACATGATCCCGACGCCTGGAGGAGACTGGACGATCGCGTTTTCGAACGTCAGCTGGGCGTGGGGCAGCTTCAGCTACGACGAGAAAGAGGACGCTCTGCGCGTGGCCACGAAGGCGCAGCCGGCGGACTTCCAGGAGAGGCTTTCCTACACGTTCGACGACCCGACCGACAAGTCGGTCGAGGTTGCGCTCCGCTGGGAGAAGCTTCGCGTTCCCTTCACCGTCGAGGTCGACACGCCCGCAATGGTCGTGGCGAGCCTGCGAAAGGAGCTCCGGGACCTCCCCCGCTTTTCCTGGCAGGGATGGAACCAGGCCGCGGCTTACTGCATGCGCGCCAGGGTCAACCTGGACGAGGCCATGACGTGGGCCGACCGATCCATCCAGATGCAGGAGAACTTCAACAACCTGCGGACGAAGGCAGGTCTCCTCGAACTGAAGGGCGACACGAAGGCCGCCGCCGAGCTGCGCGACCGTTCCATGAAGATCGCGACGGAGGCCGACATCAACGGGTACGGATATCAGCTCCTCGGCGCGGGAAAGACGGACGAGGCGATCGAGATCTTCAAGAAGAACGTCAAGGATCACCCGCAGAGCTGGAACGTCTACGACAGCCTGGGCGAGGCTTACGACAGGAAGGGGGACAAGAAGCTCGCGATCGAGAACTACCGGCGAGCCCAGAGCATGGTCCGTGATCCCGACAACCAGAAAAGGATCAAAGGCATCCTGGCCCGGCTGAACGGGTAGCTACGGCGGCGCCGCCTGCCGCGGAGGCGCGATCCCGAGCGCCTTCGCCACCCGGGCGGCGATCTGCCACGAACCGATCGTCTCGACCCGTTCGCGGGCGATGCCCGGGCCCGCGGCGAAGAACGTCGCGTCGACCTGCGGGTAGACGTTGCGGTAACCGTGGCCGCCAAGGCTGTGCACGTCCCGGACCGGCTCTCCGTCCGCCTCGCCGACGAAGAGGAACCCGGGCTTCGCGAGCACGATCAGGTCGCCGGACTCCGGCGCGTCGAGACCGAGATCCCCGGCTTCTTCGCGGCGGACGACGCGGTCGAAGGGAGTCTCTCCCCGGAAACGGAACGCCCTCAAGACCTGCTCGGCGCGGTCGATCGCTCCCGGCGGGGCGGAGGGATTCCGATGAACGTGAGCGATGCCGCTCGCGGTCACCGCCAGGACGGGGGAGGCGGAGGACGCCTTTCCGTTCTCGCCGACCGTGACGAGACCGGCGTCGCGGAGGACGCGGTTGATCGCGACGTCGGCGAAAATCGCGGTCATGCCGTGATCGGAAGTGACGAAGATCGAGTCGCGTTCGGAAAGCGCCCGCTCGATGGCATCGAGCGAACGGTCGGCGAGCGCGTAGCCCTTCTCGACGAACGCGAGATCGCGGGCCGATCTCTCCGGCGTGAAGCGCGACTGGGCGGGATCGACGAGCAGGAACTCGTGCGAGGTCTCGTCCACTTCGGGCTGATAGATCAGGAGCAGGTCCCAGTCGCGTCGGGACAGCGCGAGCAGATCCGCGCGGGTCAGGAAATCGACGAGGCGTTCGGCCTGCTCGAGGAAGAGCTCCGGGCGGGAGCTGTTCTCCCCGAAGGCGTCGGCATCGGGGACGCCGGGCCAGAAGCCGATCTCGTCGTCGAGCCGCCGTACCCAGTCGCGCGTGCCGGTCGAACGGGAGAGCGGCCCCACATAGATCTCCGCGCTCGCGAGGTCCGGCGCGAGCGAGAGGAGCTTGCACCACGCGCCGGTGCGCCCCTCTTCGCTCGGCACCTCGACCGGGAACCATTCCCCCACCCGAACTTCGCGGACCTGTCCGGATTCGGGTCGGACGAGGAGCCGGTCGTAATCGACCCGACGGTCGTCGGTCAGGTCGAGCGCGACGAACGCGACGGAGTGCCCCGTCTTCGCGAAGGGGAGCGCCGTGGTCCGAGCCGGCGAGAAGCTGCGGGCTCCGTCGTCGGAGGCGGGCTTCCACGCGGACGCGACGACCGCGTGGAGTCGGCCGGGGACGAGGGGATCGCCGGGCCACGTCATCATCCAGTCGGCCGTCCGTTCGGGACCATTGCCGTCGGCTCCGGGATAGAGCATCACGCCCACGCGTTTACCCTGGCGGCGCGCCGCCTCCCACAGCGTCTCCGCCCGGATCGGCGCTGCGAACCCGGAGATGATCGCCCCGAACGGACGGGTCGGATCGAGCATCGAGTTGGAGACGATGCCGGTCGTCTGAGGCAAAGCTCCCGTCACGTGCGTGATGTGCGACACCGCGGTC
>DASUAD010000270.1:0-7965 GCA_035763965.1 Thermoanaerobaculia bacterium
AGCAAGCGGCCGCGGAACTTCGGAGAGCTCGCGGGGGCGAACCGGCGCGCGGAGGGATACAACCCTCTCTGCGGCGACCGGGAGACCGTCTTCGTGAGGGTGGAAGAGGACGTGCTGAAGGACGTCGGCTTTCGCGGGGCGGGTTGCGCGATCTCGACGGCCTCCGCTTCGATGATGACCGAGAGCGTGAAGGGCAAGACCCGGGCGGAGGCCGAGGCGCTCTTCGAGCGCTTTCACGACCTGATCACGGGTCGCGACGGCGGGACGAAGCCCGATCGAATCGACCTCGGGAAGCTGACCGTCTTTTCGGGCGTGCGCGAGTTCCCCGTGCGGGTCAAGTGCGCGACGCTCCCCTGGCACACGCTGAAAGCGGCGCTCGACGGGGGACAGACCACGGTTTCGACGGAGCTGACCGAAGGACCGAAGGCCGAAAGCGGCGGAGCGAGCTGATGAGAATGGAAAAAGAGACCACGACGACCCGCGAGGTGACGGCGAGCGAAATCCCCGCCGGAACGAAGTTCACGATTCCCGCGGGCACTCCCCTCTCGATCACGCAATCGCTGGGCGGCTCGTTCACGGTGATGATGCCGATGGGATACCTCGCGCGCATCGACGGCAAGGACGCCGACGCCATCGGCGAGGAGCCGCCGGAGGAGCTCGACGAGGCCGCCGCGGCCGGCAGGTCGGTCGAGGACCTCGCCTGGGACCAGCTCCGCACGTGCTACGACCCGGAGATCCCAGTCAACATCGTGGATCTCGGTCTCGTCTACAGCTGCAAGGTCACGCCGCTGCCCGAGGGCGGCAACCGAGTCGACGTCAAGTTCACTCTGACCGCCCCGGGCTGCGGAATGGGCGACGTGCTGAGAGACGACATCCGCCAGAAGCTGCTCACGATTCCTGGCGTGAAGGACGCCGACGTCCAGGTCCTCTTCGATCCGCCATGGAGCATGAACATGATGTCGGACGCCGCGAAGCTCCAGCTGGGGATGATGTGAACGCCTGGATCGGGAGACGGTAGACGGAAGACGGAAGACGACGAGATGAAACTCAGCTCGCAAGAGGAATACGGCCTCCGGTGCCTGCTGCGCGTGGGGCGCGAGGGCGTCAGCGGAAGCGTCTCGATCTCCGAGCTGTCGCGGTCGGAAGGCATCTCCGAGGCGAACGTCGCCAAGATGATGCGCGTTCTTCGCGAAGGCGGATTCGTGCGCTCGACGCGCGGGCAGTCGGGCGGCTACGTCCTCTCGCGTCCGCCAGAGGACATCAACGTCGGCCACGTGCTCGCGGTGCTCGGCGGTCGCCTTTACGAGCCGTCTTTCTGCGACTCGCACACGGGAATCGAGCGACTCTGTACTCACATGCCGGACTGCTCGATCCGTTCCGTCTGGAGAATGCTGCAGCAGGCCGTCGACTCCGTGATCGGAAAGATCACCCTCAAGGACCTTCTCGTCCCCGAACGGGAGATGAACGAATTCCCTTCGTCGCGGCCGACGCTTCCGACCTATACGCAGACCCCCCGCATCGCTCGGGACGTCTGAGATCGGGAGGTTCCGAATGGGCCGAATCATCCTGCTCGTTATCGTCCTCGCGACGGGCTTCTGGCTGTACAAGCACTCGGCCGGCGGACTTTTCGGCTCGAGGGAGGATGGCGCGACATCGACGGCGCCCATCGAGCGGGCGCGGCAGGCGGCGCAGAGAGAGGACGCGCGTCAGGCCGAGATCGACCGCCTCGCGTCCGAAGCGGCTTCGGGAAGAGAGCCCGGACGCGTTCAGGAGAACATGACCCCGGCCGAGATCCGCGCGCTCCTCGGGCCTCCGGACGAAGTCTCGACCGATTCGACGGCATCCGGCGGATCGCGCGAGACGTGGATCTACAGGAGCGTGGGGAAAAAGATCGTCTTCGAGAACGGGGTCGCAGTCTCGGTCGAATAGCGCGACGGCCGCGTCGCCAGACGGAACCGCCCCGTGGGGTCCGATCGACTCGAGCCGGGATCCGAGCTTTCCGAGCCGCTCAGGACGGAGAACCGGCCGGCCCTGGAGTAGGGCACGTTCACCGCGCCGAGCGAGGTCGCGACGGTCATGTTCCCCGATACCCCGTAGTTGACGCTTCCCGAGCGCAGCGCTTCGCGTCCGGCCTCGCCGAGTCGCGACCAGCTGACCGACAGCGGGAGCATCAGCGTCGCGTTGCTGCGGCCTTCCACTGCGATGGGACTCTCGGTCGAGCCGACGCCCCACGGGATGTCCTCGATCGCGAGGTCGTACGACAGGCGCTCCAGGCCGAGCCGGTAGGAGTTCGGGTTGTAGACGTCGACGAGGATCTCGAGCGTCGCGCCTTCGAGGCCGATCGCGTTGATCCGGATTGCCCGGAAGTCGAGCTCCGGCTTCTCGAAGACTCCCGCGAGCTGAGAGCAGCGCGCGCCGGCGAGCGCGACGATCACGACGCCGGCCGCGATCATGCCGGCGGAGCGGCGAGCCCGTGAGAGAACCGGGCTCTTCCACGACTCCATGACGGGAATGCTTGCAAGCGGCGGACCGGCCCGCCGGACATTGGAACGAATCTGGCAGGTCCCTGCCCCGGAGGTGTCTCACCCATGAAAGCGAGCGTCAGAGCGTTCGCGATCGCCGGCGTCCTCACATCCGTCTTCGGATCGCTCGCCTGTCGCCCGGTGACCCCCGTCGACGACGGATCTCGATCGAGCCTCACGGAGTTGACGGGCCTGCTCTCGGGTCGTTTCCGGGGGACGACGCCCGGCAACGACCTCGCCCTGGAGGTTTCGACGGTCGGAGCGCGGGCCGGCACGAATTTCGATCTCATCGTGACGGCATCCGGCCGCTATCGCGACTCGAACGTGCGCCGGGTCGGACTGTTGCGCCTGGCGACCCAGGGGCGCGACGTGCGCGCCGTGTACGTGCCTCACTTCGATGCGACCGTGACCCCGCTCTCGCGGACGGCCACCCGGTTCACGCAGGAGGAGCTCGAGGCGGCGTGTACTCTCTACTTCCACCCGAGCGGCGACGGCTTCGTCGGCGAGCTGTCCGGCGGGATGACGTGCGCGCGCGCCCTGCCCGGGGCGGTCGGCAAGTGGACCGTGGAAGTCGATCCGGGGAGTCTCCGGCTGCGAAACGTCGAGTCGGGCGAGACGCTGCGGTTCGCGAAGAGGACTTAACTACCGGGTCGACGTGGCCGAGCCGCGGGCCTTCTCCGCTTCGATGAACCAGTCGACGTGGCGCTCGAGGACCGTCAGCGGCATCGGGCCGGACCCGAGAACCGCGTCGTGGAAGCGGCGAACGTCGAACGAGGTTCCGAGCTCGCGTGCGGCCTCGTCCCGCAGTTCGTGAATTTTCGCCGCGCCCATCTTGTGCGCGAGCGCCTGCCCGGGGACGTCGCAGGAGTAGCGAAGAATCTCGGTCGCAATCTGCGCGTCCGACTCGAGCGTGTTCTCCTTCATGTAGGCGATCGCTCGAGCGCGGCTCCACCCGAGAGCGTTCATTCCCGTGTCCACGACCAGCCGCGCGGAGAGGAGCGCGTCCATCATGAGGCGACCGGCGCGATCGTAGGGGTCTTCGTACATGCCCATCTCGCCGGCCAGCGAAGACGCGTACTCTCCCCACCCCTCCGTGTACGCGGTCCAGCGAGACTCCCTGCGGAAGTTCGGCAGCTCGCCGTTCTCCTGCTGCAGGGAGGCCTGGAAATGGTGGCCGGGCACGAGCTCGCGGTAGATGAGAGCCGCCGCGTCGATCAACGATCGGTCTTCGAGCCGGGAGCCGTTGTAGTAGTAATAACCGCGCCGATCCGAGACCGTGGGCGCCTGGTAGAAGCCGTACGTCATCGCCCCCTCGAGCGTCGGGGCGAGACGGCGAATGCCGGCCGGCGCGGAGGGCATGCGACCGAAGAAGAAAGGAATCTTCGATTCGATCCGCTTCTGTGCGTCGAGCAATCGCTCGCCGATCTGGTCCGAGGTCTCCGGAACGAAGCGCGGGTCGGCCTTCAAATGCCGCCGGAACTCCGCCAGGCTGCCCTCGAATCCCACCGCGACGCGGACCCCGTCGAGCTCGCGGTTCAACCTCTCGACTTCAGCGAGCCCGAGGCGGTGCACCTCCTCGGGGGTCACCTCGAGCGTCGTGTTCCTCCGGACGAGCCGGCGGTAGTACGCCTTTCCTCCGCTGTATGCCCCCAGCCCAACCGAATCCCGGGCTTTCGCCGCATATTTGCCCGACACGTAGGCGGCGAGACTTTCGAGGGCCGGGTTGACGCGCGCGGAGATCAGCCCCTCGACGCGCTTCGCGAACGTCGTCCGTTCCCCCTCGGGAACGTTCTCAAGCCGCTCCGGCCGCACGAAGAAGAGGCTGTCGCCGGGCTCGGCGATCGCCGCGCGGTACGTCTGCGCGACGACCGCGGTTTCCGGTTTCGGGAGCCGGATTCCGCGGCGTGCCTGTTCCCGGAGCTTGTCTTCCATCTGCCGGATCATCTCGGGGAACTCCGTCAGCCGCGCGACGTAGCGGTCGAGGTCGCCCGCCTCTTCGAACCGCCAGGTGGTGAATGCCTGCTCGACCACGCGAAGTGGCGACGCGTATGGCGTCACCGGAAAGGTCAACCAGTAGTCGCGCGCCGAGTCGGCGAGCTCGCGACCCTCCTCGCGGAGGATGGCGAGGGAAAGCGACTCCTCGTGAGACAGTTCGTGCTCGCGCAGGCCGCGCAGTCTCTCGAGCAGAGACGCGCCGTACCGGGCGTCGGCCCGGGCGCGCCGCTCGGAGAGATCCGGCAGCTCGTCGATCGGCAGACCCAGTCGCAGGCGCAATTCGGGGCTGCGCTTCTGAAGGTAGTCCCAGAAGTCCTTCTCCGCCTTCGCGAGCAGCTCGGAGCTGCGCGTCGAAGCCATCGCGATTGCCGCGGACCGGGACCTTCCCGGCGAATCGGGAATCGCGACCCCGAGCACGAACAGGAAGACGAGAATGCAGGCGCCCGTCTTCGCGGTCAGGATCTTTCTCAAGCGCATCTCTCCGAAAACCGGAGGTCGGACGCAGGCGTTCCAAAAAAGAACACTTCCTGGCACGCGGATGCGATGAGGGTACTGAGCACATCCGGCAACCGTCTCGAATCTGTCATGTTTGGACCGGAGACAATTGTAACGCCCGGGCCCGCGAGCCCGAAGACCCCTCACCCCGACCCTCTCCCCGCTGGCGGGGAGAGGGAGAAGTGCACCCGACGCTTGGGCCCCGGGGCCCGGGACTCGATAATCGCGCCCCTTGAAGGTCCTCTTCCTCGCGGCGGAAGCCGCACCGTTCGTCAAGGCCGGCGGCCTCGGAGACGTCGCCGGATCGCTGCCGCGCGCCCTGGCCCGGCACGGACACGACGTCCGCCTGGCGATCCCGGGATACGGAGCCATCGACTGGCCGCACTTTCAGCCGGAGTGGCGCGCACGGTTCGATCTGTCGAAGCCGGGCCGCGAGGAGCCGGCGGAGCTCTGGGAGACGGCGCAGGACGGAGTGCCCGTCTATCTGCTGACCGGTCCGCCGGTTCCGAAGGATCGCAGCATCTACGGCGGCTCGATCGAGGAAGACGCGCCGAAGTTCCTGTTCTTCTCGATGGCGGCGCTTCGCGCCTGCCGCGAGCTCTCCTGGAAACCCGACGTCGTCCACGCGAACGACTGGCATACCGGCCCCGCGGTCTACGCCCTCGCCACGCGCGGCCTCTCCGACGAGTTCTTCCGCGGGACCGCGACGATCTACACGATCCACAACCTTCCCTACACGGGCCGCGGCGCCGGGCGTTTTCTCGCGGAGTGGGGCCTGCCTTCGACCGATGCGCTCTCCGTGCTGCCGGGGTGGGCGCGCGACTCGCTCCTCGGAATCGGGCTCGCGACCGCCGATCTGCTCACGACGGTGAGCCCGACCTACGCGCGCGAGATCCGCACGCCCGAAGGGGGGCACGGGTTGGACGGCGCACTCCGGGCCCGCAGCGACCGGCTCCACGGCGTGCTGAACGGGATCGACCCCGAGACGTGGGATCCGGCCACGGATCCGGCGCTTCGGACGCGGTTCGACCTCGGCAGCCTGGAGAAGCGGGGGGACGACAGGGTCGCCCTCCGCGAGGAGGCGGGGCTCGAATCCGATGACCGGGCGCCTCTCATCGGGATGGTGTCGCGACTCGACTCGCAGAAGGGGTTCGACATCGCGCTGCCCGCCCTGCGACGCTGGATCGACTCCGGCGGGCGGCTCGTCGTCCTCGGTTCCGGCGACGACCAGATCGCGCGGGAGCTCGCGTCACTCGAGCTCGGACGGCGCGGGCGCGCCAGCGTCCGCATCGGGTTCGACCCCTCCTACGCGCGCCGGATCTACGCCGGCGTGGACGCCCTGTTGATCCCGTCGCGCTACGAGCCGTGCGGGCTGACCCAGATGATCGCCATGCGGTACGGGGCCGTCCCGATCGCCCGGAGAACCGGCGGGCTCGCGGACACGATCACCGACGTGGGCGACCCGGGAGGCACCGGAATCCTCTTCGACGGGTACGACCCCGGATCGGTTGTTCACGCGCTCGAACGCGCCGCGAGGGTGTACGCTCATCGCGACCAATGGCTCGAGCTGCAGCGCCGCGGAATGACGAGCGACTTCTCGTGGAACCGGTCCGCCGGGGAGTACGAAGGGCTCTATCGCGAGGCGCTGCGCCTGCGGCGCGGCGCGGTGCGATCGGACGGAGATGACTGAATGCCCGTCGGCACGAGAGCAGTCATTCTCGCGGGCGGAGAGGGCCAGCGCCTCGGCGTCCTGACAGACCGGCGGGCCAAGCCGGCGGTCCCGTTCGCCGGGAAGTACCGGATCATCGATTTCACGCTCTCCAACTGCGTCAACTCGGGGATCTTCGACCTGATGATCCTGACGCAGTATCGGCCGCACTCGCTGATCGAGCACATCGGAGCCGGCCGGCCGTGGGACCTCGACCGCGGCTTCACCGGGGGCGTTCACGTCTACCAGCCTTACCGGGGACGGGTGGATACCGATTGGTACCGCGGAACAGCCGACGCGATCTATCAGAACCTTTCGTTCGTGCGGCGGGGAACCCCCGAGCGCGTCCTGGTGCTCGCCGGGGATCACATCTACAAGATGAACTATGGAGAGCTCATCGCCTACCACGCGCAGTGCAAGGCCGACGTGACGATCGGAACGTTGAACGTCACACGCGAAGAGGCCACCCGCATGGGGATCCTCGCGATCGACGGCGAATCCCGTGTCACGCAGTTCGTGGAGAAGCCGGCCGATCCCCCCGGCACGCTCGCCTCGATGGGAATCTACGTCTTCGAGCTGAAGACGCTCGCGCAGATGCTGACGGACGACGCGAAGCGCCGCGACTCGGCCCACGACTTCGGGAGGGACATCATTCCGCGGATGGTCGCCGGCGGCATGCGCGTCTTTGCCTACCCGTTCGAAAGCTACTGGGTCGACGTGGGAACGGTCGAAGCGTACTGGCAGACCCACATGGATCTTCTCAAGCATCCGCCGAGGCTCGACTTGAACGACCGGACGTGGGTCGTCCACACACAGTCCGAGGAGCGGCCGCCGGTCACGATCCAGGAGGGTGCGGTCGTCAAGGACAGCATGATCACGGACGGCTGCGTGATCTCCCCCGGCGCGCGGGTCGAGAGGAGCGTTCTCTCAGCCGGAGTGTGGATCGGCAAGGGAGCGGTCGTCCGCGAATCCGTGATCCTGACCGATTCCGTGATCGAAGAGGGAGCTCGCGTGGACCGTGCGATCCTCGACAAAGCGGTGCGAATCGGCAAGCGGGCCCGCGTGGGTCAGCGCTCGAAGCCGGGCGAGGGTCCCGGCATCACGACCATCGGAAAGAACGCGCAGATCCCGGACCGGATCACCGTTCGTCGCGGCGCCGTCATCGACGTCGACGCGACGCCCGAGTACTTCACGGCGAGCGCTCTTCGGCAGCGGCAGCGGGCGAAAAAGTTGCGGATGGCCGCG
>DASUAD010000271.1:0-5542 GCA_035763965.1 Thermoanaerobaculia bacterium
ACCGCTTCGACGCGGTTGGTCATGTTGTTCACCGCAACGATCGAGGGCTCGCGGACGATGATGCCTTTGCCGCGGGCGAACACGAGGGTGTTCGCGGTGCCCAGATCGACGGCGAGATCGTTCGAAAAAAGGGAAAAAACCGATCGCCAGGCCAAAGATGCCTCCCTAGGAGCCGAAAAACGGAAAACGGAAAACGGAAAACGAGGCAATCAAGATACGCGATTCGTGGAGCGTTGTCACACTGCGTCGCTTCCCCTTCTCCTTTTCCGTTTCCCGTTTCCCGTTTCCCGAGTTCTAAAGGACCTCGACGAAGACCCGCATCCGTCGGATGGTCTCGTTCCCGGACGCGTCAACGGCTTTGATTACGAGCATCGCGTACCCGTCCCGCTCGATTGTGATCGTTTTCTTGAAGCTCCCGTCGGCCGCGACGTCGGCCGGCTCCGTATTGACCGTGACGAGGGCCCCGCGCTCGGTTTTCCCGAAGATCAGGAAGAGGTTTCCCATCTGCTGCGGGGCAAGGACCGAGAGCTCCGGGGGGGTCGTGTCCCCGCTGCCCGCGCTCAACGGCTCGGCGGCCATCCGGAAGCGACGCACCGCGCTCCAGTCGGAGGAGACCCCGGCCGGGTTGATCGCGGCGAGCCGCCAGAAGTAGGACCCCTCCCGCGACACCTTGATCTGGGCCGACAACCCCGTTCGATTGTCGAGATCGACCTCGTTCGCGTCCGGGACGAACAGCCGTGAGCGGGAGATCTGGATCCGGTAGCGAGCCGCCCCGGGCACCCGCGCCCACTTCAACTCCACTTCGCCGCCGCCCGACAGCTGGAACGTCCCGTTGTCGTCGGGACTGACCGGCCGCGGAGCCTCGGGCAGCACGATGCGGGGCGAGAGGACGCCCGTCCGCGCGGCGGCGACGACCCTCTGCCGGTCCTCGAGCACGACCGTGTTGAGCCCGGTCGACACCGTCGTCTTGCCGCGATAGGTCGTGACTTCGGTCTTCTCGCCGGCGGCGACGTCGACCGAGACCCTCGAGTCCCGCTCCACCGCGGCGGTCGCATCGTCGGTCGCGATCGTCGAGGGAGAGCCGGACGTGTAGACGTTCACGGCGCCGGAGACCATCTTCACTTCGCTCCCGCTCGAGTCGGAGGCGGAAGGACGCCGCACCTCGAAGAGTGACCCCGGCCGGATCGTGAACAGTGTTCCGTCGCTGAACATGATCTCCGCGGAACCATTGCCCCCGGTCTTGATGAAGTCACCGTCGAAGAGCGGCTGCCGCTGCCGCGCACTCTCGAAGTTCGAACGTCCGGCTCTCTGGAGAGCGACCTCCCCTTCCACGAAGATGAAGGAGGCGTCTCCGTTCTCGTCGGCTCCCCACCCGCCGAGCACGCGGCGCGAATACGACTCGGACTCGACGGCGAGCCGGAACGCGTCCTCGAAGCGTCGATCGCCGAGCGCTCCGCGCGCGTCCTGGAGAAGTCCGCTCGCCCGGGCGACGTTCGACCCGGGCCGGACGGTGCCCGCGGCCCGGGTCGCCTTGGAGAGAAGAACGGAGGCCGTCTCGATCTCGGCGCGGGCGCGGTCCTCGGCGGTCGGTTTCGACCGAACGTAAGCGCGGTATCCGAGAAAAGCGCCGCCTGCGGCGAGCACGATCAGCAGCACCCACGTCGTGACCTTCCGGACCGGAATGACGAACCAATCGAGGTCCGCTCCGACGAGCCGGCCGAGATTCCGTCTCCGCATAACTTTCGTGATTGGCGAGACTTACCGTGTGTTCTTATAGCACAGCTGCGAAAGCTGCTCCCAGTATGCGCGTATCGACCCTCCGCTGTCAGCCCGAGTTTCCGTTTCCCGTTTCCCGTTTTCCGTTTCCCGGCCCGGCGGTATAGTCGCCCGTTCCGAAAAAAGGAGCCTCTGGATGCTCAAGACCATGCGCGACAGCTTCCACCAGCTCAAGTGGACGCTGTTCGCCGTCATCATCGTGTTCGTTCTCGGGTTCGTGTTCTTCTCCGGATCGGACTGGGGCGGGAACGGCACGAGCCAGATCGTCGCCCGGATGGGCGGCGAGGAGATCTCCGCGGTCGAGTTCGACCGCATCTACCAGAACCAGGTCCAGCGGTACCGCGAGATGTACAAGGGCAGCTTTTCGCCCGAGCTCGCGCGAGCACTCGATCTGCCCCGCCAGGTGCTCGAAGGAATGATCGATCGCAAGCTGCGTCTCGAGGCCGCCCGCCGGATGAACCTGCGAGTGACCGACGACGAGCTGGCCCGCGCAATCGCCGCGCTCCCCTTCTTCCAGGAAAACGGACAATTCATCGGTTCGGAGAAATACTCGGAGCGCCTTCGACTGGCCGGAATGCTGCCGGAGACTTTCGAAGAAGGAATGCGCGAAGACCTGCTCGTTGACAAGTACGAGGCGCTCGTCCGGGCGAGCGTCGCCGTTCCCGACGCCGACGTGCGGCGGGAGTTCTCCGCGAAGAACGACAAGGCCAGGATCGAGTACATCGTCGTCCCGGCGAGCCGTCTCGAGACCGCCGTGGAACCTTCGGACGCGGACCTCAAGGCGTACTACGAGAAGAACAAGGAGCGCTATCGCACCCCTGAGCAACGCCGAGCGAATTACCTGCTCGTCGATCGCCTGAAGGTCCGCGCGAAAGTGCCGGTCACCGACGACGAGATCCGAGCCGAGTACGAAGCGAAGAAGGCGAGCTACTCCGTTCCCGAGCAGGTGAGCGTCTCCCACATCCTCGTCAAGGTGGATCCCAACGGCGGTCCGGAATCCGACGCGAAGGCAAAGGCCAGGGCGGAGACGCTGCTGGCCCGGGCGAAGGCGGGAGAGGATTTCGCGAAACTCGCGAACGAGAACACCGATGACCCCTCGGGCAAGGGGAACGGCGGGCAACTGCCGCCCTTCGGGCGCGGTCAGATGGTCCCGGAGTTCGAGCAGGCCGCGTTCGACATGAAACCGGGGGAGATCCGGGGCCTGGTCAAGACGAGCTTCGGCTACCACATCATCCGGCTCGCCGCGAAGACGTCGCCGACCACCCGCACCCTCGAAGAGGTCCGGCCGGGCATCTCCGGGGAGCTCGTCGAGCGCAAGGCATTCGCCGAGACACAGCGGCTCGGACGGGAGCTAGGGGAGAAGATCCGGGCGCTCAAGACGAAGTCGGACGAGGAGCTGCGCAAGCTCCAGAGCGAGACCGTCACTTACAACACGACCGACTGGTTCTCGCGCAACGGGCCGATCGAAGGAATCGGTCCGAACGCCGCGTTCTCCAAGGAGGCGTGGGCGCTGAAGATCGGCGACACGACGACGGTGCCGATCGATACGCCGCGGGGGCCCGTCTTCCTCCGCCCGATCTCCGAGAGACCGAGTGCGATCCAGCCGTTCGAGGAAGTGAAGGCGACGCTCGCGAACGACTGGAAGGCCGAGCGGCGCGAAAAAGAAGCGCTCGAGAAGCTCGACCCCGCCGCGAAGGAACTCGCCTCGGGCACGACTCTGGCGGCGCTCGCCACCCGTTACGAGACGGAAGTCAAGACGACGCCCGACTTCGGCCCCGAGGGCCCGGTGCCCGATCTCGGCGCCGCGCCGCGACTCCTGGAGATCGTCTTCAAGACCCCGGCCGGACAGGCCGGTCCCCCCGTCCCGGTCCCCACCGGGTTCGTGCTCTTCCGCGTCCTGACGCGGAGCCAGGCGGACCCCGCCGCGTTCGAGACCCAGAAAGCGCAGCTGACGGAATCGCTCCGGGCGCGGGAGGCCGACCGGCTGATCCGGTCCGTCGTCCAGCAGATGCGCTCCGACCGGAAGGTCGAGGTCAACGAGGAAGTCCTGAACAGCTTCCTTCCGCAGCAGGGACAGAGGCGCGGATAAACCCCGCCGTCACCCGGAAGCGCGCGGCGCCGGGGGATCCCCCGCTTCGCTCGGGATGACGGTGAGAAATACAATCCGACCGTGATCGGCCGCCTGGTCGGACGTCTCGCCGCCAAGGCGACGGATCACGTGATCCTGGACGTCGGCGGCGTCGGGTATCTCGTCCACATCCCGCTCTCCACCTTCTACGACCTTCCCGAGGCCGAGAGCCCCGCCTCGCTCTGGATCCACACGCACGTCCGCGAGGACACGCTCGCCCTGTACGGATTCCTGACGGAGCGCGAGCGCGCGCTCTTCCTGATGCTCCTCGACGTGGCGGGGATCGGTCCGCGCGTCGCTCTGACGGTGCTCTCGGGGATTCCGCCGACCGATCTGGTCGAAGCGCTGCGCGGCCAGGATGCGCGACGCCTCATGGCGGTTCCGGGAGTCGGGAAAAAGACCGCCGAGAGAATGGTGCTCGAGCTCTCGGAGAAGGCCGCGAAGTTCGTTGCCGAGCCGAGCGCGCCGCGACCGCCGGCGGTGTCGTCGGAGGACGTGGTCTCCGCACTCGTCAATCTCGGCTACCGGAAGGGCGACTCGGAACGGGCGGTCGACTCGATCGGCCGGGCCGGAGCGCCGAAGGACTTCGGCGAGTTCCTGAAGCTCGCCTTGAAGAAGCTGACGGGAGGATGAGAAGAGTCCCTTAGACTCTTCCGCGATGGTCGACGAGAAAGAGATTCTATCGGGCAACGCTCTCGCCGACGACGTCGCCGTCGAACCGACGCTGCGCCCGAAAGATCTCTCGGAGTACATCGGGCAGAACAAAGTCCGCGAGAACCTCGGCGTCTTCCTCGCGGCGGCGCGGGGCCGCGGAGAGCCGCTCGACCACGTGCTTCTGACCGGACCGCCGGGGCTCGGCAAGACGACTCTCGCGTACATCATCGCGAAGGAGCTCGGCACCGGGTTGCGCATGACGTCCGGGCCGATGATCGCCCGCGCGGGCGACCTCGCCGGGATCCTCACGAACCTCCAGCCCCGCGACGTCCTCTTCCTGGACGAGATTCACCGCCTGAATCCGGCGGTCGAGGAGATCCTCTATCCGGCGATGGAAGATTTCCGACTCGACGTCCTGATCGGGGAAGGCCCGATGGCCCGGACGATGAAGATCGACCTGCCTCCGTTTACGCTCGTCGGCGCGACGACGCGGCCCGGCCTTCTCTCGCAGCCGCTGCACGGCCGTTTCGGGATCGCACTGCGTCTCGACTTCTACGACGTCGAGTCGCTCGCCCGGATCGTGGTGCGCTCGGCGCGGATCCTCGGGATCCAGATCTCGCCCGATGCGGCCCGTGAGATCGGATCGCGCAGCCGCGGCACGCCGCGCATCGCCAACCGGCTGCTCCGCCGGCTCCGCGACTTCGCCGAGGTCGCCGGCAAGGGGGAGATCGATCTCGTGACGGCACGGGAGGCCCTCGCGCGCCTCGAAGTCGACGAGCACGGTTTCGACGAGCTCGACCGTCGGATCCTCGCAACCATCATCGAAAAGTTCGGCGGCGGACCGGTCGGGATCAACTCGATCGCGGCGTCCCTCGGCGAAGACCGGGGGACGCTCGAAGACCTGTACGAGCCCTACCTCATTCAGGTGGGCTTCCTGCAGCGGACGCCGCGGGGCCGCATCGCATCGGCGCAGGCCTACCGGCA